>DASUVR010000205.1:0-4972 GCA_036378855.1 Gemmatimonadales bacterium
GTCAGAACCGAGTCCTGGATCCGCAATGAGTCGGTCTCCGCCTCGCTCAGGATGCCGAGGCTCTGTACTGCCTCCAACGTGCGAGGACCAGGCCGAACCCGCCGGGTCGTGTCCGCTCCCATGAGATAGGCGTCTAGCAGATCCTCGGGGTAGCCCGAGGCCCGGAGCCGAGCCCGCACCTGGTCGGGAGTGAGCCCGGACTCGAGCAATCGCTGCCGGAGCCGTTCGACCATCTGAGGCTGATTCTGGAGCGCGTCCCGAGCCTGGTCGGGGGTGGGCAGTTGCTGGCCCGGTGCTACCTGGGGTATCTGAGCGCTGACCCGAGGCGCAAGCAGTCCCAGGCCCAGGCAAACCAGGGCCATGGCGGTGCGCCGGATAGATCTCAGAGGGAAGGGCATGGGGGGTCGAAGTTCGCTCGTAAGTTACCCGATGTCAACCGCTTGCAGGTGCTAATCTACGCCAGAAGGCGAGGGTTTTGGCGGCGATAACCGAATCGGAGAACTCATCCATGATGCGCCGCCGACCCGCGGCCCCGAGCCGCTCGCGCTCCGCCTCATCGGCATAGAGCTCCTGTAACGCGGTCGTGAGCGCAGGCACGTTCTCCTCGGGGACTATCTTGCCGGTTTCTCCCACGATCTCAGGCAAGGCACCGGAGTCGCTCGCCACCACCGCCACTCCATTCGCCATGGCGTAGAGCGCGCCCCGTGCTGCCGAGGCCACCCAACGCGGAGTGGTTCGCGCCGGAAACACCACGCAATCGAGATGGGGCCAGACCTGGTCCACCGATTCTCTGGGCAGGGGTCCGAGCCACGATACTCGTGCCGAGATCCCGAGCCGCTCCGCGAGCGCTTCCAGCTCTTCCTGGGAGGGGCCAGTGCCGATCACGGTCAGCGTCCATTTACCGCTCATTCCCACACAGGCCCGAAACAGCAGGTCGAGTCCCCGCTCTGGGACCAGTCGTCCAACGAACCCGATCGCGAGGCCCTGGTGGGCAATTCGGGGGGTCGTGACCGGAGGAGTCACCCCGATCTGGGGCAGCGCCAGGCTGGGGATGGCCGGCTTGCGTTGGGTCGCGAGTCCCAGAGCGAGCCGATTCGCGCCCATGATTCCCTGCGCCAGACGGAGACTGCGCTCCCGCCGGAAACGCAATCCCAAACCATGCCTCTGCGGCAAGCTTTCTGCGGTGGAGAGCACCGTCTTGATGCCGAGACGTCGGGCCAAGCGAAGGGCCACGCTGGCCGGCTGGGTCCAGGGCTCTTCTTCAATATGCAGCACGTCCGGCCGAAAGTCGGTGAGCAAACGGCGCAAGGTCTTGGCATTCCAGTGAAGTCGGCTCGGGTCGGCCATGCGACCTCGCACCGCAACCGGAACCACCCGCACGCCGGTGTCGTCGCCCCAGACGGTGCCGTGAATCTGCCGGTCGTTGGCCGCCCAGCGATCCGGCACCGCTACCGCCAGGCTGACGCCCAAGCCGGCCAGACAACGCAGCTTGTCCCGATTGGCCGGATCGGCGTAAAGGTGAGATACGATGACGGCGCGCATCTTAGTCGCGAGTCACGAGTCCCGAGACGCGAGACGCTGATCGCGGATAGCTGCTAATCTCCATTAACCACTGGCCTGCTTGGGTGAGTGTCGACGATCCTACTCGCGACTCGTGACTCGCGACCATCAATATAGACCGAGTTGACCATGCGCATCCTCCACCTTGCCAAGTATTACTGGCCCCGCTCCGGGGGGATGGAGCGCGTCGTTCAGACACTGGCGGAAGGCGCGGCCAATCTGGGCCACCATGTCGAGGTGGTTGCGGTGGAGAGCATCGGGAGACAGGGTGCTCCGGTCCGCCAGCGCTCCCGGGTCACCCGCGCCTTCTCCTTTGCCGCGCTGGGCTCACAAGAGATTGCCCCGGGGTACATCGCCGCCGCGTGGAAGCGGGCCGACATCATCCACCTCCATCATCCTCATCCGCTGGCCGACCTCGCCTGTCTGCTTCGGGCCGGCAGCACGCCTGTCGTGGTCACTCAGCATGCCGACGCCCTGCGCTCGCTGTACCGGCCGATGACCCGGCTGGTGATCCGACGTGCCCGGGCCGTTGTGGTGCCCAGCCGGGCCCACCTGGCGCTCTCCAACGAGCTGCGGGGCTTCGAGAGCAAGGTCGAGGTCATCCCCTTTGGCATCGACCAGACTCGATGGGAGGTCGTTCCACCGCCGCCCCCCGGAGCGGCGCCCCGGGCGATCTTCATCGGCCGTCTGGTTGCCTATAAAGGATTGGACGTGCTGCTCCGGGCCCTGGAGCAAGTACCCGATCTCCGGCTGGATATCGTGGGCTCCGGCCCCGAGGGGCCCCGGCTTCGGACCCTGGCGCAAGCCCTCGCGATTACCGACCGGGTCCGCTGGTACGGAGAGTATCCCGATGATGACTTGCCCCGGCGGATGGCCGACGCCGATTTCCTGGTGCTCCCATCGGTGACGGTGGAAGAGATGTTCGGCCTGGTGGTGCTCGAGGCCATGGCCGCGGGAAGACCGGTGATCACCACCGCGCTTCCTAGTGCGGTGCGGGAGGTCAACGTTCCGGGCGTGACCGGGCTGGAGGTTCCCCTGCGGGACGTAGGCGCGCTGGCGCGGGCGCTGGAGACCCTGAGTCGCGACGCCGGCCGACGAGCGATGATGGGCGAGGCGGGACGAAAGCGGGTGCAGGAGCGGTTTACCCAAAGCGCTATGGCAGCCAAGCACATCGAGCTGTATCAACGGATCATCCAGCCGGCCCGGTGATTACCGCCCCGGATCTGCAGGGGATTACGCTGCCAGAAGTTAGGTGGGCCGGCTCACATCGGGCTCGAGGGGGCACGTTGGACATTATAGCGTGCGGATCGATGCCCGACGTGCGCTCCTCGTGGCCCTTCTTTGCGCCTCCAGCCCGGCGACGGCGCGGGCCCAAGGCTATGAGGAAAACCGTCCACTAAAGCCAAGCTTCTGGCATGCCGCTGCCGGCGTGGTGGCGGTCAACTTCATAACCTGGGGCTACGACTGGTACGTGCAGCGGTGGCCCTGGGCCAACGTGGGTACAGCGGCCTGGGGTCACAATCTGCGAACGGGGTTTGTCTGGGATAACGATCTCTTCCTCGATAACAACCTGGCTCATCCCTACCACGGCAGTTTTTACCACAGCTCGGCTCGGGCCAGCGGGTTCGGGTTCTTTGGCTCGCTGCCGTTCGTGGCCATGGGTAGCGCCACCTGGGAGCTCTTCGGCGAGAACATCCCCGCCTCACTCAACGACTTCATCATGACCACCCTGGGTGGCTCGGCCATCGGTGAAGTGATGTACCGGCTCAGCTCGCTGCTCGGGTCCAGGCATGCGCCCGGCCCCACGGTAGTCGCCCGGGAGTTGGGTGCCCTTGCGCTGAGTCCGATCGGCCGCACCCAATCGCTGGTCAGTCCGGGTCGAGACGGCATCGTTCAGCCAACGGAGGCGGTCTCGTCGTTCTCCTTCGGCAGCCGCCTGGGACATCCGTTCGTAGATTTGGCGGTGCGCTACGGCAGCCCCTTCTCGCTGCAAACCCTGCGACCCTATGACGCGTTCGAGTTTCGGGTTCAGGTGAGTCCACAGCCCGGCGTCCGGGGCGTCCGAGAGGTCGCGATCTCCGGGCTGCTGGCCCGAAAGCAGCTGAGCCAAACCAGCAGCAGCGGGACCGTGCTGGGCGTGTTTCAGCATTATGACTACGACGATCTCTCCGCCTTCGACATCATGGGTCAAAGCGTGAGTGGAGCGTTGCTCTATCAGCGCCGGTTGGGTGTGCGCAATCGGATCGAATTGGGAGCCCATCTCGAGGGGGTGTTGTTCGGCGGAATTTCCGCGGACCACGGCTTCGAGTGGCACCGCGACTACGATCTCGGATCCGGCGCCGGTACCAGATTGAATGCTGCCTTCACGCGGGATGGGCATGAGTGGCTCCGGGTGGAGAGCCGGCTGATGTGGCTACACAGCCTGCACGGGAGCGACGGAAATCACATCGCCACCATCGTGCGCGCCGCTGCCGCAGTTCCGCTGCTTGGCCCGGTCGGCCTGGGCGGTGAACTGGCCGTCGCGACTCGACACAGCATCTACCCCCACGACGCCTCGGTCACCCGGCGGGTGCCGGAGATGCGGGCCTATCTGACGTGGTCTCCGTGATTGCAACCGAAATACCACTCACAACACCCATTCACCGCAGCATTGCCAAGCTCCCCGGGGCCGGTGATGTTTGGCCATGCAACAGAATATTCTCGTAGTTGACGACGAGGCGATCGCGCGCCGCTTCATGGAGCGGGCACTCACTGAGGCAGGCTATCGGGTGATGCTGGCCAACGATGGTGAGCAGGCGCTCGACCTGATCCGGACCACCCGGCGAAAGATCGCGCTGGTGGTGACCGACCTGGTGATGCCGGGCATGGGCGGCCACGCCTTTGCCCTGGAAGTGGGAAAGCTGCCCTCGCCGCCGCCGGTGCTGTACATCTCGGCCTACGAAAAGCCCCAAGGCGATATGGCCAAGCGGTTCCTGCAGAAACCATTCAGCACCGACGAGCTGATTGGAGCGGTTCGCAGTCTGATCTCGCCCCCGCAAGAAGTCGGCTCCTGATCCAAGCCCAGGGTTGTGCCGGGTGCCCGGGGAGAAGATTTTTCGGTCCTCGGGCCCTTAGCTCAGTCGGTTAGAGCAGCGGACTCATAATCCGTAGGTCCTGGGTTCGAATCCCAGAGGGCCCATAAAGTTACAAGTTCGAGGTCCAGTCGTGGCCCAGTTTGGACCTTCTCTCACCCAAAGAAGCGGGATGAATGCGCTAGGAGATCTGGATTATCGGCGCTCAGTGCACGCTGGTCGTCGAGTTCCAACGGAGATTCAGGTCGGAAAGCTCGATCGGTAAAGAGCGCGGAACTAGCACGGCCCCGAATGCGACCTGCCCGCCGAATGTGCGCGGGCAGCGTTATGTGCGCGGGTTG
>DASUVR010000206.1:0-3283 GCA_036378855.1 Gemmatimonadales bacterium
CCTCGCGCCACTTCGGGTGATAGCGGTACTGCTTCCGCCCCCGCGCATCCCGTCCGGTGGCCTGGATGTGTCCGCTGGGGCTGGGGCAGATCCACACGTCGGTGTATGCCGGCGGAATGGCCAGCGAACGGATCCGGGACAGCTCCTTGGCGTCACGAATCGTCTTGCCGTCGGTTCCAACGTATGCGAAGCCCTTGCCGGCTCGCTTCCGCCGGATCCCGGGCTGAGTGTCGCTCACGTAGCGGAGGCCGGCGGCCTGGGCCGACTCGACCGGATCGCTCACGATCTCGGGAGCGGGAGCGGCGACCTTGCGCATCCGCTTGATGACCTTCTTCTCCACCCGCCTCCACCGCCGCCGCCGTGTCTGCCCTGACCGCTGCCGAGTGGCCATTGTTCCGCCTGAAAAGAGATCTGAGATGGAACTCAGATGCAGAATATCAAAATCTGACCGCAAACCCGTGACGGCTATCACACCAACAGCTTACCACGGAGACACGGAAGACACGGAGGCTACACGGACCGGTCATCAGATATCGCACACAGAAACTTTTGGTCAACAGCACACATCGTATCCCGCTGAATCGCACCGGAACTGGAATCACCTGGACAGACTCACCACGGAGACACGAAGAAACGGAGGCTGCACGGACACCGGTCATCAGACATTCCGCATAGGAACTTTTGGTCAACCGCCTGCTTCCTGCCAGACAAACATTGCCTCCTGTTCCGCGCAGCCTCCGTGCATTCCGTGTCTCCGTGGTGAATCTCTGAGATGGATCTCTGTGGTGAGTTCTTTTGAAATGTTCCCCGGGTGGCTAGCTTCGGGTGCGATTTTCGCCGGGATTCTCTGTAAACGCGGGGTACCGATCTGATCATCCGCCAGGGTCTGCTCTGGTTATCCGAGCAGCGTAAGATCTTCGATTTCGTCCGACGCAATCGGCTCGCCCGGAAGTTCGCCTCCCGTTTCGTCGCAGGAGAAACCATCGATCAGGCCGTCGCGGCCGCGGGGGAGCTGGCCCAGCGCGGGATCACCGCGTCGCTCGATCTCCTGGGCGAAAGCGTCACGGTGGAGGCGGAGGCGGTCGCGGCCCGGGATCAGTATCTGCAGATGCTCGACCGGCTGGCTCAGGCTGGGCGCGAGGTCAACGTCTCGGTCAAGCTGACCCAGATGGGTATCGATATCGACGAGAACCTCTGTCAAGCGAACATGACCCGGATCCTGGACAAGGCCAGATCGCTCCGGGGCTTTGTTCGCCTGGACATGGAAAGCTCGGAGTACACCCAGAAGACGCTGGACTTCTTTACCCAGCGGCTGTTCGACAATTACCGGGAGAACTGTGGGGTGGTGATCCAGTCGGCGCTCCGCCGCTCCGAAGCCGACATCGCCGATCTCATCCGGCTCAAGGCGCGAGTGCGGCTCTGCAAGGGCGCCTATCTGGAGCCTCCCACCGTCGCCTTTCCCGACAAGAAAGACGTAGACCGAAACTACGTGCGGCTCATGGAGCGGTTGCTGCGGGAGGGGAATTACCCCGGGATCGCTACCCACGACGAGAAGATCATCCAGCATGCTCGGCAGTTTACTCAACGAGAGCAGATCGGCTCGGAGCGCTACGAGTTCCAGATGTTGTACGGGGTGCGGCGGGATCTCCAGGGACGGCTCAGGCAGGCCGGGTACAACATGCGGGTCTACATCCCCTTCGGAACGCAGTGGTATCCCTACCTCATGCGGCGGCTGGCCGAGCGGCCCGCCAATATCGCCTTCATTCTGGGAAGTCTGGTGAAGGAGTCGGTGCCGGGCGGCTGAATCGAGATTACAGAAGTTGTCCGCAGAGATAGCCGATAAGAGCAGGGATCGCTCCAATTTGCGACCTGAACCGGGACAGGTTGTCGCATTTTGGGCCTGAACGAGACGATTTCCCCCGGCCCGACCCGCGCGATATCTTCATTCCATCCGCTAAAAAGATTTCCGGCAGGAGGACGACCCAGCTGCGTTGCGCTTCGACGAAAGGAGCGCAAGCCGCACTGAATTGATACGCCCTGGACACTCCACGGCGTTAACCTGGGCAGTATGAGCACCCTCTCTGGCGCTCCTCTCAGGCTCCTGACCCAGCTGCGGCAGGCCATTCGGCTTCACCAGTACAGCCGGAGAACGGAAGAGGCATACGTGGGCTGGGTGCGGCGGTATGTCCGTTTCAGCGGGCTGCGCCATCCCAGTGAGTTGGAGGGAGAGGACGTCCGGCGGTTTCTGACCGCCCTGGTGGATCAGGGTGGGGTCAGCGCTTCGACTCAATCTCAGGCGCTCAGTGCGCTGCTATTCCTCTATCGGCAAGTTCTGGGACGGGAGTTGGGATCGGTTGCGCTGGTGCGGCCGGCCAAGCCGGTACGGTTGCCGGTGGTGCTGGGGCGAGAGGAGGTCCGCGCGCTGTTGGCTGCTCTGGACGGGGTGCGCCGTCTGGTGGGGATGCTGATGTATGGCAATGGGCTTCGCCTGCTGGAGGCGCTCCAGCTTCGGGTCAAGGATCTCGATTTCACCACCGGGAGGTTGTGGTCCGCCGAGGCAAGGGAGCGAAGGATCGGATCACCATGCTGGCCGGGGTGTGTGAGGGCCATCTTCGGGGCCAGCTGGAGCGGGTTCGGACCCTGCATGGACGAGACCTGGCAAGTAGCGGGGGGTACGTTCGGCTCCCGGGTGCCTTGCATCGGAAGTCGCCGGGCGCTGCCCGGGAGTGGGCGTGGCAGTATGTCTTCCCGGCGCGGCGGCGGTATCTGGAGCGGGAGAGTGGGCACTGGTACCGGCACTATCTGCACGAATCCGCGGTGCAGCGGGCGGTCAAGGCAGCGGTTTTGGCGGCGGGTCTCGCCAAGCGGGCGACCTGTCACAGTCTCCGGCACTCATTTGCGACCCATCTGCTGGAGGATGGCTACGACATCCGCACGGTGCAGGAGCTGCTGGGGCACCGGGACGTGGCCACCACGATGGTTTATACCCATGTGCTGAATCGCGGGGCCTTCGGGGTTCGGAGCCCGGCGGACCGGCTGTAAGGAGATAAATGGTTTTGCACTGTCGGCCGGCATACGCAGCCTTCTTCGCAGCGCCATAATGTCAGTGCGCAGGAGCAGGCTCCAGCGGGGTATCTGGATTGACGATACTTGATCGAGTTGTCCGTCGGGTAAATTTCATGACGGATTAGGGTGGGATGATCGCCGTAACTGCTGGCCCAACGAAGCGGCCTACTAATAGTTAGGCCTCAATCCACCTTTGGTGCCAAATTGGGCGGATATT
>DASUVR010000207.1:0-6120 GCA_036378855.1 Gemmatimonadales bacterium
CGGCTTCAAGCTGCACATCGAAGACCGCACGGACCAGGGTCCTGAAGCGCTCTACAAAGTCACGCAGGAAGTGATCGCGAAGGCGTACCAGGAGCCGAAGCTCGCGGGTGTCTTCAGCTCGTATCAGATCAACGTGCCGCAGCTCATGGTGAACGTGGATCGCGTGAAGGCGAAGCAGCTCGACATCAAGCTGTCGGACGTCTTCCAGACGATGCAGGTGTACCTCGGCTCGCTGTACGTGAACGACTTCAACCGCTTCGGCCGCACCTATCAGGTCAAGGTCCAGGCCGACGCCCAGTATCGGGCCACGGCCGACAACATCGCGCAGCTCAAGGTGCGGAACGCGGCTGGCGCGATGATCCCGCTCGGGTCCGTGGTTCAGGTCAAGGAGTCGCGCGGACCGGACCAGGCCACCCGGTACAATGGATATCCGGCGGCCGACATCAATGGTGGACCGGCACCCGGCTTCAGCTCGGGCCAGGCGGAGGCGGCGATCGAGGAATTGATGCGGGAGGTGCTGCCCAACGGAGTCGGCTATGAGTGGACCGATCTCTCATACCAGCAGCGGCTGTCCGGCAACACCGCAATCTTCATCTTTCCGCTCTGCGTGCTGTTGGTGCTGCTGGTCCTCGCAGCGCAGTACGAAAGCTGGACCCTGCCGCTGGCGGTGATCCTGATCGTTCCGATGTCGCTGCTCTGTGCCATCGGCGGCGTGTGGCTCACCAAGGGCGACAACAACATCTTTACCCAGATCGGCTTCCTGGTGTTGATCGGGCTCGCCTGCAAGAACGCCATCCTGATCGTCGAGTTTGCCCGCGAGCTCCATCTGGCGGGACGGTCCGTGGTCGACTCCGCCCTGGAGGCGTCGCGGATCAGGCTGCGCCCGATTCTGATGACTTCATTCGCCTTCATCATGGGTGTGCTTCCCCTGGTGTTCTCCAGCGGAGCCGGGGCCGAGATGCGGCACGCCATGGGCGTCGCAGTGTTCTCAGGGATGTTGGGAGTGACGTTTTTCGGTCTGGTGCTCACTCCCGTGTTCTACGTGGTGCTCCAGGGATTGCTGGAGCGGCGCACCCGGCGGGCCCAGCAGTTCGCGCTCCAGCCGGCTCACGATGAGGATGCGAAACATGCGTAAGGCGTCACTCTGGTTCGGGATCGCGCTCGTTGCAGCCGGCTGTGCCTCGGCTCCGGGGTACCGTTCCCCGGAGGTCTCGGTTCCTCCGACCTTCAGGGAAACCCGGGACACGACCGTGGCCATCGCGGCGGCGCCCTCGGATACGGCTCAGTTGGTGAAGTGGCCGGATTTGGGGGACACGACATTGACCCGACTGATCAATCAGCTGAGTCAGGCCAACCTGGACGTGCGAGCAGCGGAGGAGCGGGTACGGGGGGCACGCGCAGCTCGTACTGAGTCTGCACTCGATTTCGCTCCGACCGTCACTTTCGCCGGCGGCTTCACCAGGCAGCGGCTTTCCGCTGCCACATTTCCGATCGCGGCGGAGAACTTTCCCGACCAGAACATTTGGGATGCCGGCTTCGACGCGTTCTGGGAGCTGGACGTTTTCGGCCGAGTCCGCCATAACGTGCAGGCACAAGGTGCCCTCGTCGGGGTGACCCAGGAGGATGCCCGGAACCTGCGCATTTCGCTCACCGCCGAGCTGGCGCGCTCGTACTTTGAGCTCCGTGGTGCCCAGGAACAGCTCGCGGTCGCCACCAGGAATGCGGAGAACCAGCGCCGGACCTTCGAGCTCACCCGCGAACGGCTGCAAGCGGGACGAGGCACCGCCTTCGACACCGAGCGAGCTCAGGCCCAGCTGAGCACAACGTTGGCTTCCATTCCGGATTTCGAAGCCCGGGTTCGCCAGGCGCAGTATCAAGTTGGCGTGCTGGTTGGGCAACCGCCGTCTGTGGTCGCGGTCCAGCTGGAGAAGCCGGCCCCGCTGCCGGATTTCCCTGAGTTGCCGGGCTTCTCGGCTCCGGATTCCGTCATCCGCGGACGTCCTGACGTGGCGGCTGCAGAGCGGCAGCTCGCTCTCGAAGGGGCCCTGGTCGGTGCGGCCAAAGCGGACTATCTGCCCCGCCTGACGGTTGGCGGAAGCGCCGGATGGACCTCTACCGAGTTCAACTCGCTGGGTGGAACGGGCACGTGGCGGTATGCGGTCGGCCCAGTCGTCTCGTGGCCATTGCTCAATCTTGGGAGGGTCAAGGCGCGAGTAGATCAGTCTACGGCACGCCGGAGCGAGGCGGAGGCGCAGTACGACGCGACCGTGCTCCGCGCACTGCAGGACGTGGAGAGCTCCCTGGTCCGCTATCGTACCGCGCGCGGACGCTTGGATCACCTCCGGGACGCGGCGGACGCCAGTGAGCGGGCGGCCAACCTGGCACGGCTTCGGTTCACTGGTGGTGTCGCCGATTTTCTGCAGGTGCTCGACGCCGAGCGGACTCAGCTTGTAGCCCAGGATCAGCTGGCGCAGAGCCGGACCGACGCTGCCACGGCATATGCGGCGCTCTACAAGGCCCTGGGCGGCAGCTGGCCGGCACCCTAGGGGCGGAAAAGGCGAGAAGGCGGAGAGGGCGGCCTTCTCCGCCTTTTAGTTCGTCCGATTCAGCTCCACTCGCCGGTTCCTGGCTCGGCCGGCGGCGCTCTTGTTCGACGCGATCGGCACGTCCGGGCCAAAGCCCTTCGCCGTGACCTGAGTCGGCGGGACGCCATTGGCCTCGAGGAAGGTTTCCACCGTGCGAGCCCGAGCCAGCGACAGCCGCAAGTTCCTCGCTCGGGTGCCTCGAATATCGGTGTGACCCGAGACCTGAACCTTGTACTGCGGATTTTCCACCAGCTGGCTGGCCACGTCGCGGAGGATCTCTCGTGCTTCGGGCGTAAGCGTCGCCCGGCCGGGCAGGAAGGTCACTCCGCGAAGAATGACGCTCCGGGTTCCCTTGTGGAACAGGATGGTGCAGCCGTTCGCGTCTGCGGCCTCGGTCTTCGGTGTATCGGGGCAACGATCCCGGCTGTTGGGCACGCCGTCGCCGTCGGTATCCCGCTCATCCGCCATCACGATGGTACAGCCGTTCGCGTCCGCCGTTACACCTGCTGGTGTGTTGGGGCAGCGATCCCTGCCGTCGGGAACGTTGTCACCATCGGCGTCCCGCTCCATGAAGCAGCCGTGGGAGTTAACCGCATCGCCGGCTGGAGTATTGGGGCACTGGTCGGTGGCATCAGACACGCCGTCCTGATCGTTGTCCCGCTGGCTGGGCGCACAGCCACTGCTATTGGCCGTCTCGACCGGTGACGTATTGGCGCACTGGTCGACCAGGTTTGATACCCCGTCCTTGTCGTCGTCCTTCTGACTGGCGGCACAACCGTCGGCGTCAACCGGCTCGCCGGCGCCGGTATCGGGGCAGCGATCCATCTCGTCGTTGACCGCGTCTCGATCCCCATCCTTCTGGTTGGAGGCGCAGCCGTATGCATCCACGGCCTTGCCCGTGACCGTGTTGGGGCAGCTGTCCTTGAGGTCCGCTACTCCATCCTTGTCGTGATCCTTGGGTCCACCAGCCTTGCCCCCGACCCGCAGCGTCAAGCCCACCTGGGCACCCCAGTTGACGTACTCATTGGTCCGGTCGGCGTCGGGGTTTCTGATGTAATCGGCGGTGCCATCCACCCGGAAGCCGAAGCTGGGGCTCAGGCCCCAGCGGAAACCGAGCACCCCGGTGAAACCGGGATCGTCGAAGCTGACGCCGTCGCGGTACAGATTGTGGACGTATCCTGCCCCGATTCGTAGCGCTGAGGAGAAGCCGCCGAGTGGGATATGGTAGGTAAGCCGGCCCCGAAGCGGGATGTTGGTTATGCCGATGCCGCTGACCGTGCTGTGGGATTTCGTGTAGGCGCCCTCGGCTTCGATGGCGAGATTGCGTATGGGATAGAAGCCGAGCGATCCACCTCCACTGGCCCCTTCCTGAATGGCCAGGGTGCTGTCGTACCGAGTGTAACGGCCAAAGCCGGTCAGCTCAAAGGATCCTGGTGCCTGCGCCACGATGGTGGCCGGCGCGGTCAGGAACAGCAAGGCAGTGGTGAGTCCGCGAACTCGCATACCGCTCTCGAGATCTAAGGCCTGGGGGGTGGAGACTTCGCTTCACCAGTATCGGATGGTGAGCTGAATTCCATGACCCTCAGGACCTGTGGGACTCAGTCAGTCGTCATCGTCCTCCCGATCGTGCAGGGCCTCCGAGGCCTTGTGGCGGACCGCCTGATCGGGGTCCTTCCTGGCCACGCTGAGCACCTCGTTTCCTCTGCTGTCCTCCAAGTCGGCCAGGGCGGCAATCACGGAATAGCGCATACGAGGATTGTCGCTCCGGTATGCCGTTGCGAGAGCGGGAACTACCGTGGTGTCTCCGATCTCTCCCAGTGATCTGGCCGCAAGCATGGCCAGCTCCTGATCGCGGTCGCTCAGGGCGGCAACCAGCAGTCCCGGCGCCCGCTTCAGGTTGTCCAGCTCGCCCAGGGCCTGGGCCGCCAGCCGGCGCACCACCGGGTCCTTGTCTTCCAAGGCTTTCTCCAAAGCCCTCGCGGCCTTCTGGTCCTCTACCTGCCCCAAGGCCTCGGCTGCAGCCCGGCGCACGCGCACGTCGGGGTCTTTCAAAGCATCGATGAGGGCTCCGGTCCCCCGATAGTCTTCGATCTCTCCCAACGCCTCTACCGCCGCCAGCCGCACCTCGGCGTCCCCGTCCTTGACCAGCGATGCGAGTCGCTGCGCCGAGCGAATGTCCTCTATCTGGCCGAGCGCCCAGGCCGCCGTGGCTCTCGTCGGTGCGTCCTTGGAACCCAGCAGGTCTCCCAGCGGCTTGACCGCCCGCGCATCCTCCAACTCTCCCAGGGCATACGCCGCCATCCGGATCACCGATTGGTCGCGGTCCTTGAGCGCCGAGGTGAGATCGTGCAGCGAAGCGGGATCCT
This sequence comes from Gemmatimonadales bacterium, assembly GCA_036378855.1. Taxonomy (GTDB): domain Bacteria; phylum Gemmatimonadota; class Gemmatimonadetes; order Gemmatimonadales; family GWC2-71-9; genus CAVVWJ01. The sequence continues at coordinate 4,952 of DASUVR010000207.1, forward strand.
CCGCATCCGCCAATCCCAGTGCCGCGGCTTCCCGCACTCGGGGATCCTGGGACCGGAGGGCCGACCGAAGCTGGCGAACAGCTTCACCGGTCTCGCTGTTGCCCAGCAGACGCGCGGACGCACGACGGACGCAAGGATTGGGGGAGGAGAGTGTGGTGGAGAGAAGAGCGAGGGCTGCCGGGTCGGTGATGGATCGGCCTAACGCATCGCGCTCGTGACTCAAAATCGTTTCCCCGGCCAGTACGCCGATCTGCCGGTCATCATCACCAGGGCCCCAGTGGTTGCCGATCGACCTTACAGCCAGCTGACATACGAGAGCGTCGCTGGCGGCCAGGGCCTTGAGGAATTGCGCCACGGCCCCGGAGTCCGCAGCGGGCTCAGGGGAGTGAAAGCCGACCCAGGGATCGACGTCATCGTAATCCGAGTGACGCTGCTGGGCTGGCAGGGTGGTCGCTGCACAGCCGAGCAGAAGGAGGGCGGTGATGCTGGCGAGCAGACTTGGTTTGGGCATGGCTTGGCTCTCAGCTGTGGCATACCGGAGGATCCGGCACCGGTGATTGCGTGCTTGGATAGAGAGTTGGACCAAAGCGTTGCAATCCTCACCTGCCTGGGGAGGTCTAACGGCGCCGACAATCCATCGATAATTTTGGCTACACGCCGCGGATACTGCGGGGCGTTACCACTGGAGAGAGGTTCGTATATGCTCGGTGCTCAAGGTCCGGTGTGCCAGAGTTGCGGCATGCCCCTCAACCGCGATACCGTCGGTGGAGGCACTAACACCGACGGAACCCGGAGCACCGAATACTGCAGCCATTGTCTCCAGGACGGCTGGTTTACCGAGCCCAATATTTCGGTAAACGAGATGATGGCCAGAGTCGAGGGAAAGCTCCGCGAGATGCACCTGCCCAGCCTGGTGGCTCGCCGGTTTGCCCGTGAGATTCCCAAACTGCGGCGGTGGCAGCAGGCTCCCGCCGGGCAATCGGGTTGACCCTTAACGGAAGGTGCCGGGACTGACCTGATACACAATATGAGGATTCCCGACATCCTCCTCGGGGGCCCAGAACCCCAGCTGCTCGCTCCAGCGAACTGACTGCAGCCGCCGTCCCCGCAGGGTGAGAAACCCCCCCGCTCGAGTGGTCACCACCCCCAGATTCCGAAGATCTCGCAAG
>DASUVR010000208.1:0-2149 GCA_036378855.1 Gemmatimonadales bacterium
ATCACTTCGGGCGGAACCCGGATGTGTGACAGCCTTGGTGGGGAGAAATGGGATCGGTAAGTCCACTCTGATGAAAATTGCTGCCGGGTGGTTGCGGCCCGACCATGGCACGGTTCACTTCCGCGGCCGAGCTTACGACCACGCCAAGTTGTACCGCCTGGCCGAGGAGGGGCTGTTCTATCTGCCGGATCGCGCGCTTCTCTCACCCACTTTCTCCGTGCGTGAGCATTTGGACAGTGTCACTCGACGTTGGGGCCGAGAGGACACATTGGAGGTGGTTCGTTTTACCGAGCTCGAGGCCCAGCTTGAGCAGCGGCCGCCGACCCTCTCCCCAGGTGAGCTGCGGCGAGCTGAACTCGCAGTCGCCTTACTGCGCAGTCCAGCCTGCCTGCTAGCGGACGAGCCGTACCGGGATCTTGCTCCGTACGACCGGGAAAAGTTAACCGCCATCTTACGCCGCTTGGCGGGGGCTGGCTGCGCTGTGGTGATCACCGGACACGAGGTCGCGACACTCTGGGAAGTCTCGGACCGGATTGTGTGGTGCACGGATGGAACGACCTACGACCTGGGAAGTCCGGCTGCCGCTGCTGAAGATTGGCGATTCCGCCAGGGATATCTCGCCTCGGATCAATTGCGCTGACGTGTCGGAGCGCTCCCGAGGAGAAACCGGGACAACCGGGCTTGTACTCGGTTCAGCTTTCGGGGCGAGGGCGGCCATCCGGTGATCGGCATCCGGCGTAGCGCGCCGACCCGGTCAGAGGTGCACGCCGACTTCACTGATGTCTGGTACCTGCTCGAGGGGGCCGGAACTCTGGTCACTGGTGGTACGCTGGTCGGAGGCATCGCGACTGCTCGCGGGGAAATTCGCGGACGCAGCATCGCCGGAGGCGAGACCAGGCCGATCCGCGCCGGCGACTTCGCTATCGTGCCGGCTGGGTGCCGCATTGGGTCAGCCAGGTTGAGGCGGGAGGAGCTCCTGTATCTCGTGGTGAAGGTCCCCGTCCCGACGTAATCGAAATCGAGTCATCGGGATGTTCAGCGGCAGGCCTGAAATATTGACCGCCCGGCCCCAGGTGAGAAATTAGAGCGCATCCCATCGTGCTGGCCGGCCAACGCGCATCGGCGCCCGGGCTCGCTCGGCCGTCCAGCCAGCAACGCCGTTTGCGGATCGGGCGCTGGACCGAAGGAGGTCCGACCCATGCGCAGTCTCTCGATCGCTACCGGTCTTGCCCTCGTCAGCTCGCTCGCGTTCCGCCCCTTCGTCCCTCAGGAAACAGCGAGCGATCCGTGCAGCCTGCTGACCGCGAAGGAGGTAAGCGACATCCTGGGGATCAAGTCTCTCCCCGGCCGCCCCTGGTTCGGCACCAGCAAGACCGTCTGCTTCTTTTCGGCGGACACGGCGTATGAGCTCACCGCCCGGACCGCCACCCTGCAGATCGTGACCCCCGAGGCCTTCAATTTCGGGAAACAGATGAGCACCCAGGGCCCGCTGGCCGGACGGAGCGCTGGGGTCGGTGACGAGTCTTACTACGTGAGCGGCGGAAGCTACGCGAAGCTCGGCGTCCGCAAGGGGGACCGGGCATTCAGCATCACGGTGACGCCCGGGGCGGGAAAGGGCACGCCGGACCAGATAGCCGATTTGGAGAAGGCCTTGGCGAAGGATGCAGTGGCGCGGCTCTAGGGAATGACCGCTGCGCGACCGCGCGATCTCGCTCTGCCCCGCTGGGGCTGGTCGCTAGTCGGAACGGCGCTCATGGGGTTCGCTGGTTGGATTGCGCTGCGCAACCTGCGCCTGCCCAACAATGATGGCTGGTTTTTCTGGGTTCCAATCGCTGGCTGGCTCGTCACGATGGGGCTGCTCTGCTGGTGGACGGCCCTGGCCCGCCAGCTGACTACCCGGGCACGCATCCAGGCGAGTTGGCGCGCAGGGTGGATCCTTGGCGCTGCCGGTCTCGTGGTCGGCTTTTTTGGCCCCCTTCTGATCAGCCCGAAGGCCAACCTGGGGCCGCTACTCGGCATCTTGATCACGGGTCCAGCATCGTTTGTGGTGGGAGCGCTGGCGGCGGCGCTCAGATGGAGGAATTCTTGAGGATTGTATCCAAGCTGAGCAGTCGCCGCAGCTGATATGTGGTCCGTTCGGCCGGCGCAA
>DASUVR010000209.1:0-19369 GCA_036378855.1 Gemmatimonadales bacterium
GTCGGCGTTCCCGAACCAGGTGTTAGCCAGGTCGTACTCCGCTCCGCCCGTGACGTTCAATCGGGAGAAGGGCCGCAGCTCCCCCGAAAGCGCCACCCGCTCGGATCCGAACTGCCGGGAGTCGCGATCCACCTCGCGCTGATATTCCAGCCGGGCCTGGCCGTAGCGGCCGGCCCACCCCAGTGCACCGCCGGCCACCAGCTGGCGGGAGCGGGGCTGAAAATCGTCCAGCGGATTGATCGCCGAGCTGGAGACGGGGAGGGCCGTGGCTCGAGCCAGCCCATACCCCACGTAGCCGTCCGCTTCCAAACCGATCTGCTGGGCTCGCACCAACGCTCGACCTCCATCGAACCCGATGATGCCGAGCCGGCTCACCAGCAGCTGACGCCCGAGGCGTCCGGTGATGCTCCGGCCTGCATAGTCGGCGTACGCCTCCAGCAGTTGGACCGGGGGATCGGTTCCGGGCCACACGTCGGTGTCGCCGAGGTCTGTGCCTGCCCGTGCGTTCACCCGCAGGCTCAGGCCGTTCAGGCCCAGGCCCCAGAGCGTGAGGTCGGCGCTGGTGACCAGGGGTCCACCCTGGAGATAGGGACCGGGCCGGAAGAAGAAGCAGCGGGCCCCACCGTTGCAGTGGACGAAGAATCCGTCCGTAGTCTGGAATCCCCCGGTCGGCCCCATCACCACATCGGTAAAGAGCACACTGTCCGCCCGTACGCCGCGATAGGCAGCAGCCTGAGCTCGGGCATCGAGCCGAAGGCGGTAGCCCTGCGCCTCGAGGCTGGAGGTGAGGAGGCCAGCCCCGAGTACAGCGACCAGTCCAACCAGGCCACGGCTCACGATTCTCGCCCCGGCTCCTTCAGATGCCTGCGGTAAGCTTCCGGGGACTCGAGGAAGTGGCACTGCGTGCACTCCCTCTCGGCATAATGATCGACGGAATGGCAGGTCAGGCAGAACGATCGAGTAGGGGTGAGAGCTGCCACCGTCGCCGGCTCATGGCACTCGTCACACCCAGAGTGGGCGTCCACCGGTCGAGCATGGGCTTCGACGATGTCCGGATTCTGGTGACATGACGCGCAATTCCGGTTCGTGGTGTGATGGTCATCGTGACAGCTGGTACAAGTGGCTGCCTCCGCCTTGGGCGCCATCGTAACCGGTACGGTGTGACACTGGATGCACTGCACCTTCGCATGCGCCGAGTGGTCGAAGGACACCGGCCGGGGGCGTGGCGGGTGCTTCGGCACCACAACTTCCACCGTCACCTGATCCGGGGAGGACAGCTCAGCCGGTTGATGGCAGCTGACGCAGTCGCTCCGGGAGGGGCGCTGATGATGACAGATCTGACAGCCACGCGGTGGAGTGAAGGTGAGGGAGCTGGTCGGTGAGGTGGTCGTGTGACACGTGATGCATGACAGGCGGCGATGCCGCCGATGGGAGAAGCTGTCGCTGACGGATGGCGGCCGCGCGCTGATGCCCGGCGCGGGATCGTCGCCCGCCGGAGCGTCTCCCCTGCCCCTCGCGCGACCGGGCTCCACCAGCCGGAGAGTCTGCCGCAAGGCCTTCGTGGTGTCGAACGGCAGCGGAGGCTGTACCCGTCCCCCTCGCTTTCTGACCTCGGCATGGCACCCGGCACAGTCGCTCGCATCCACCCGGGCTGCGTGGGGCTGATGACAGGTCTCGCAGCGCTGCGCCACTTTCCGGTGGGCTGCGCCGACATGGAAGGGAACGCTGCGCCAGGTCGCGTGGCAGTTGGCCTCGGCGCATGACTTCAGTGCGTCCTTCGGCTTCACGTCGGTATGCGGGTTGTGACACATCCCGCAGCTCCCCTTGTGGGGGTCCTTGGCAGGATCGAACGTCGCCAGCAGCGCTTGCATCTCATGACAGCCGAAGCATTGTCGCTCACGGGGCACCAGGGTTCTGCCGGCCGAGTCCAGCGAGACCAGCTGGGCCTCCGCTGTGAATTGGTGGCAGGAATTGCAATAGAGCTGCTCCTCGTTCGGCAGCGGCTTGACCGGACGGTCATGAAAACGAGCCGCCATTCGCCCCAGCCGAATTTTGATGTCGTCCGTGAGGTGACAGCCCTTCTGGGCGCAGGTGGTGTCAGCCGGCTGAAAGCGGTGAGCCGTGCGCGCGTGACAGGTGAGACACTGCACACTCTTGAGGGGAGCGGAATCGGACTCGAGGTGTATGCGATGGCCGGCGGTCGAGGCGACCCGCTGCCAGGTCTTCTTCGCTTCGCCCTGAACATGGCATTGTTCGCAGATGGCTCGCGGTACCTTGGCATGGGGCGGGATCTGGTCCGGGCGCGCCATGATCCAGTAGTACAGCTCCTTGCTCTGGGCCTTGAGCTCGAACGGGTGACAGGCGTGACAGGAAAGGCTGTCGTGGGGCCCCTCGAGCTTGTTGACCAGAAGATAGGTCCCGGTATCCGGACGAACGAAGATCTGGCCGCTGGGCACGAAGATGTGGCAGCCGGCGCAGAAATCGTTGTCATGCATGACGTAGTCATGGGCCTTGAGCCCGCCGGCGAGCACCAGGAGCAGCACCGCCGCCACCGCTGCGCCGAGCGCCAGCTTGACCCCGCGGTCGCGGGTGATCAGCCAGTGGCCGATCCCTTTCCTTCGTCTCCATATCAGCAGGAGAACCGCGAGCGCGAGCAGCGCCCCGAGCACGATCCCGCTGATCATCACCCAGCTTGGTCGCTGGAAGATCCACTGGACTATCGGAATGAGGGGATCGGGCAGCGGTGAGCGCACCACCACCGAATCGACAAACCGCCCGGAGAGTGAATCCTGGATCCCCGCGAGGGTGTCGGAGAGCGGAGGGTGACCCTGAATACGAAGAGCCCCCGACCACACCGCTTCGACCAGGTGGACGGGGGCCATGAGTGCTGGAAGTGCTAGCGGACCGAGATCGCCCGGCCCGGCCCGGGCCGGATGAGCGGCCGTCCGTTCCTGGCCTCCACCTTTCTCATGAGATCCTGAACCGCGGCACTGGCCTGAGGGAGGCCGGGATACGTAGCGCGGAGCTCCTCGATGTTTGCCGTCAGCAGCGCCCGGGCCAGGAATGGGTTGTGCACGCCGGATGAGCCGTCCACCCCGCCACCCAGCTCGCGCGGGCCGGGCCGGAGCATCCGCACGTTGAACAGAGCACCCTCCGCCGGCGTGATGTGGTTGTCAGACGTCACGTATTCGGTCGGAGGGACGTTGGTGAAATCCGACAGGTATCCCCCGTCGGTCGGCGCCGCCTCCAGCGAATCGTTGCCGTTCTTGTCGTCCCAGACCTGCTTGGTCAGCTGATCCAGGAGATCCTTGTTGGACGCAAAGACAGCCGCGGCGGTAGAGGCATCCGCGTGACAGCCTGAGTTGGTGCAGGCCCCCCACGTCCGCGCTTGAGTATCGTACGCGCAGGTTCTGTCGGCGGTTGGTGCTCCCTGCCCGTCGAGGCAGGGGATCGGCAGAAACAGATGACCCACCGAGTGAACGACCTGATTACCCGTGTTTGGATCGGTCACATCGTATCCGTTCACATGACAGCCGGCGCAGAGCCTCGGGTTGCGCTCCGACCCGTGGGTACTGGCCACGGCTTGCACGTCGGGATCGAACCCGGCCGGGTGATAGCCGGCATCACCCAGCAGCATCGGTCCCTGGGGAGAGTGCGGGCCGCGCGCTGAAGCCTGATCCGGTTCGGCTCGCCGCTGGTGGCACTTCATGCACAGGTTCTGATTGACGTCCGGCACGTCGATCGGAAACCGAAGCTGGCCGGCTACGGGCAGGCCGTCCGAGCCGGTGGTGAAACCATGCGGGTCATGGCAGACGGCGCAGGTAATCCCCAGATAATTTTCGGTGCCCGGCAAATTCTTCTCCGCATAGTCGGCGGTTACGCCCCAGGCCGCCAACGCATCGCGCCCTTCGTGACAGGAACCGCAGGTAGGCGATGCATCCTTGACGAAGGTGCCGTCCTCCTCCTGCAGCGAGACCGCGTGGGCCGAGAGCTTCCATTCATCGACGAAGGGATGATGGAACCCACTGTGGCAGTCGGCGCAGCTCTGCGCCATGGTGGTCGAGTCACCCAGCACAGCCACATGGGCCAGGGGCGGATTTCCCGCGCCCGCAGGAGCATCCGGGTTCTGGGCGTGGGTATTGCCGGGACCGTGACAGCTCTCGCACTGGACGTCGTGGTACGCCGTATCCTTCACCACGTCCCACCCGGCCGGCGCGGCGGCCACATTGCCCTTGTCGCTGACGGTGTGACACGACTCGCAGAACGGCTGGGACGCACCGGAGTTGAGCAAGGTGGCGTACGCGTTGGCGTGAGCCGTATTGACCCAGCCCGCCTGGTGGCTGGTGTGGCAGTTACCGCAGGTGGTGTTCTTATCGCTGCTGGTGAAGTAGCCGAGAAAACCGGAGTTTGCGTCCGGGGGAGGATTGATCGGCTCGCGGTAGACGATCTTCTCGTCGGTGCAGGCTAAAACCCCCAGCACTAGAGTGCCGGCCCAAAACCAGCGTCGGAGTGAGGAGGATGCGACGATCATGCGGTCCGGCCCCCGATCTTTGAGGCAACGGAGCAGAGACTCTGCCATTTTGCAGTCTCCGTATAATTACGCAAGAGGGGTCCGGCGTAGTCCCATGCAGTTGTTACATCTTTAAGGAATCTTCATAAAGGACGCTAATTCTGAGAGGCGAACTCGGTTTTCTTTCCTTACAAACCTGCTAGCTTGAGCCTTCGAGCAACCGGCTGGACTCCTCTCCTCCTCTCAACCGATGACTGATCCCGTCATTACTTGTCCCGCCTGTGGGTCGCAGGCCAGCGGAAAGTTCTGTGCCCAGTGCGGCCGGCCGACGTCAGGACCAGCGTGCTCCGCGTGCGGCTCGCCCATGGAGCCGGATGCCCGATTCTGCTCTCGCTGCAGCGCTCCGGCCGGAACTGTAGCCGCGGGCCCTGGCCGCGATCGCACTCCCTGGATCATTGCGGGCGTTTCCCTGGCCGCCTTGCTTGCTGTTCTGCTCTTGATGGTGAGCCGCCAGTCCCCTGCCCTTCCAGTACAATCCGAGCAATCCGAAACCGGGACCCTCAATGCGTCGAGCTCAGGTGGAAGCCCCCCCGACATCAGCAACATGAGCCCTCGGGAGCGCTTCAACCGTCTCTATAATCGAGTAATGCAGGCAGCCCAGGCGGGGGATGAAGCCACCGTTACCCGGTTCACCCCGATGGCCTTGATGGCCTATGCCCAATTGGACACCATCGATGCCGACGCCCGCTATCATGCCGCTCTGCTCAAGGCCCACACCGGCGATGTCGCGGCCTCCCAGGCCCTGGGCGACAGCATCCTGGCCCAGACGCCCGGGCATCTCTTCGGCTACATGATTCAAGGGACCGTCGCTCGATTTCGGAAAGACCAGAAGGCGCTCGCCCGAGCGTATGTGGCATTCCTGAAGCGATACGACGGTGAGATCAAGCTGGACCGGCCCGAGTACAGTGAGCACCAGACCTCACTGCAGGATTTCCGCAAAGCCGCCCTGGATGCAACCCGGGCTACTGCACCCACTCGGCAATGAAGATGTTCGTCTCCCCCGGCTGCTTCGCGCCGCGGTTGGAGGCGAACACCAGGCTCTTCCCATCCGGACTGAACATCGGAAAGCTGTCGAACTCCGGGCTCGTCGTCACCCGCTCCAGCCCGCTGCCGTCCACGCCAACCAGATAAAGATCGAAGTTCCGGCTCCTCGGATCGGGATAGTTCGACGCGAACACGATACGGCGGCCGTCCGGGTGAAAGAACGGCGCGAAGCTCGCGGCACCCAGATGGGTCACCTGACGAGCGTTACTGCCGTCTGCATTCGCTACCCAGAGCTCCAGCCGGGTGGGCCGCACCAGCCGCTGGCCCAGGAGGCGCCGGTAGTCGGCAGAGTCGGCCGCCGTTTCCGGATACATCGCCCGCCACACCAGTCGGGCTCCGTCCGGCGAGAAGAAGGCACCGCCATCGTAGCCGATACGACGGGTAATCCGCCGGACATCGCTGCCGTCCACTTTCATAGTGTACAGCTCGATGTCGCCGTCCCGCGTGCTGGTGAACACTATGCGGGTTCCGTCCGGAGAAACGGTTGCCTCGGCGTCGTAGGCATCGTTGTGGGTGAGCCGCTGGATGTCGTTTCCGTCGGCCTGCGAGGTGTAGATCTCGAAATTATGCAGGGGCCAGACGTAGCCATGCGACCGGTCCGCCGGAGGCGGACACTCGGGTGAGCTTTCGAAAGTGGAGCTATAGAGAATGCGGCGCCCGCCCTGATAGAAGTAGCCGCAGGTGGTGCGGCCCTTGCCGTTCGACACCCGGTGTAGTCCGCTCCCGTCCACGTTCATCACGTACTGCTGATCACAGCCGCGGTTCAGCTGCTCCTGCCGCTGAAAAATCAGTTGCCGCCCATCGGGCGAGAAGTACGCTTCGGCGTTGTTGCCGCCGAAGGTGAGCTGCCGGATGTTGCGGAGATGACGCTCGCCGGGAGCTGAGGCTGACTGCGCCCGGGCAGCTCCGGTTGAGACTGTCAGAACCGTGGCCACAGAAAGCAGGAGGCGGGATGGGCTACAACCGGTAGAGCCTGGCATACTTGCTCCGCAACGCCTCGACCAGAGGCTGATGGTTGGGCGGGGACCCGGTGACCGATTCGATCAGCCGGGCGGCGGGATAGCGCCCACCTTCCCGGTAGATCCTGCGTCCCAGCCAGCCGGCCAGTTCAGCAAACTCGCCCCGGGCAAACTGGCTCTCCAGATGGCCCAGCTCGGACTCGGCTTGCGCGAAGAGCTGGGCCGCGAACACATCGCCCAGCGTGTAGGTGGGGAAGTAACCAATGAGGCCGTCGGCCCAATGGCCGTCCTGGAGGCAGCCCTCTCGGTCATTGGCCGGAACGACCCCGAGATACCGACGGTAAGCCGCATTCCAGGCTTCCGGCACATCGGCGGACTTGAGATCTCCCGACATGAGCGCCCGCTCCAGCTCGAAGCGCACCAGGATATGGAGGTTGTAGGTGACCTCGTCGGCGTTGACTCTGATCAGCGTCGGTTTCACCTGATTGACCGCCAGAACAAAGCGATCCAGCCCGTACCCGCGCAGAGCGTCGGGAAACAGCTCTCGGCATCGAGGGTAGAAGTAGCGCCAGAATCCGGGGCTCCGTCCGACGCGATTTTCCCAGAGCCGGGCCTGGGCCTCATCCATCCCGACGGAAGCCGTCTCGCCCAGGGGGGTCCCATAGTACTCCGGATCCAACCCCTGCTCATAAAGGCCGTGCCCCACCTCGTGCAGGATCGTGAGCACGCCGCCCACGAAATCGTTCGGGTCGAACCGCAAAACCAGCCGGCAATCTCCCGGCCCGATGGCGCTGCAGCAGGGATGGATTCCCAGATCGAACCGGCCCCGGCGGCGATCGAAACCAGCGGCTATCGCGACGGTTTCGCCGAAGCTCCGCTGCTGTTCCACTGGGAAAGGCCCCCGGGGCGCTGGTGCGAGAGCTGGACGATCGGCAATTTGTGCTGCGAGGGGAAGCAGACTCTGCCGCAGAGCATCGAAGAGCCGTCCCACGATCCGGCTATCCATCCCTGGCTCATGATCCTCGATCAACGCATCGTACGGCTCGCCCGGGTAGCCCACGCATTCGGCCTCGTCCCGTTTCAGCGCGATGATTTTGTCCAACCAGGGTCGAAAGCCCTCGAACCGTGATGCCGATCGCGCCTCGGCCCAGGCGGTCTGGGCCAGGGCGGTAGTGCGGGCCACCTCCTCGACCAGCCGGCGGGGGAGTCGCAGGTAGCGGTCATAATCCCGCCGCAGCTCCCGGACGTTCACCGATACCGGAGTCGTGGGATCCTTCAGAAGAGCCGAGCCCTCCAGCTCTTCCAGCAGGTCGCCGATGCGAGGATCGGTCCCCCGCTCGTGCAGCAGTCCGGCCAGCAGAGCCAGTTGCTCGCTCCGGTTCTGGACCCCTCCGGACGGCATGTAGGTCTCCTCGTCCCACTCGAGCAGCGCCTCGCAAGAGGTCAGGAGAGCCTCCTCCCGCACTCTCCGGATCAGCTCGTCATAGGCGGCTTGGGGGCGCATAGTAGGTCCAGGATCTGAAACCGATTGGTTGTTGCGTCACTGCGAGGAGGACGTAACATACACGACAAACCCTTACACCCGAACGGCAGCAGCGAAATGCTTACTCCGGCGGAAGAGCTGGGACTGAGTGGGCAGGCTCTGGCGAGCCGAGTGCACCATGCGCTCTATCGTCTGGGCCAGGACCGGCTTGTCCACCTGGTGGACGATCTCCGCACCGAGGCGCTGACTCGCCATCTGGTTTACTTCCGCAGCGGCGAGATCGAGCCTATCCGCGTGCTCCCTCTCCCCCTCACCGTGCTGCCGGACCAGATCGCGTACATTCACCACGTCACCCTGACCGTACAGAATGCTCTCAAGCGCCTGCCCCGAATGTATCTGGACGACCCGGCAGTGCGGCACATTCTTCAGCTGCCCGAAGCGGAGGAGCGCTGGCTGAACGAGTGCTGGGGAACCAGCCAGGAGGAGCACAACTCGATCTTCGGGCGCATGGATGCCCTCATCGACTTCACCAATCCAATGTGGAAGAACTCGTTCCATCTGGTGGAGCCCAATCTGAGCGGAATCGGTGGGCTTCACATCGTTCCTCAGAGCGAACGGCTGGTGGCAGAGCTGGTGGTTCCTGCGCTGCGGCAGCAGGACCCCGAGCTGGATCTCCAGTGTGGCCACGACATCCGGGAGTTGCTGGTTCAGGAAATCCTCGATCACATGAAGGCCATCGGCTCTGGCCAACAGCTTTGCCTGATCGAGGCCAAGTACGCCGGCGACGGTCCCGACGAGCAGGACCAGCTGTGTCGCTACTTCCACGACCGGCACGGCCTCAACGTGATGCATGCGGATCCTGCGGAGCTGGAGCTCTACCGGGGCGAAGTCTGCTATTGCGGCAACCGGGTGGACCTGGGCTACCGGGATTACAGCGTAGCTGATCTGTTGGAGCTGGAAGAGGAGGGTGTCAGCGTCGAGCCCATGAAACAGCTCCTGCGGGAAAACCGGCTGATTTCATCCATCGCCGCTGAGTTGGACCAGAAGAGCTGCTGGGAGGTGTTGACCGATCCGCTGCTCGCCCAGAAGTACTTCAGTCCGGACGAACGGCTCGTGTTTCAGCGGCACGTGCTCTGGACCCGTGTGGTCTCCGACCGGCGGACGGTGCTTCCCGATGGGCATCTGGACGAGCTGCTGGACTACATCGACCGGCAGCAGGAGACTCTGGTACTCAAGCCCAATCGCTCCTATGGCGGCGAAGGGGTGGTGTTGGGGTGCGCAGTCTCCTCCTCGACGTGGCGCGATACGATTGAAGCGGGCGTGACGGAGCCCGGCAGCTGGGTGGCACAGCAGCTGGCGACTATTCCGGTGCGGGAGTTCCCGGTGCTGGGTCCGGACGGGAGGCTCCACGCCGAGCCGTTCTACACGGTCATGGGATTCGCCGCGAGCGAACATGGGGTGTCGGTTCTGGCGCGTGCATCCCAGAAGCAGGTGGTCAACGTGGCCCAGCATGGTGGTCTTGCCGCGGTGCTGGTCAGTCGCTCCACTCCCGCGATCGGAGCCGCTACCCCCGCTCTTGATCTTCAACTCACTTGGGGGGAGGTTTAGAGCATGAAAGCGGGCCATAAGTTCCTGCTCGGAGCGGCCATCATAGTCAGCAGCGTCGGTTTCCTCATTACCGAAGGGGTAAAGGAGACCGGTGTGTACTTTCTCACGCCGGCTGAGCTGGCGGCAAAGACCGCTGCGGATCCGACGTTCGTCGAGAACGTCGGGTTCAAAGTGGGCGCCAAGGTGGTGCCGGGCTCGGTCCGCCGCAATTCTGGCGCCCAGGTCATCGACTTCAAGGTCTCCGACGGAATCAAGACCTACCCCGTCACCTACCACGGCCTGGTGCCCGACACCTTCACCGATGCCAACGACATCGAGGTGGTGGTCGAGGGACGGCTGGGCCGGGACGGCGTCATTCGCGCCACCGATGTGCTCGCCAAGTGCGGCTCCCGCTACGAGGCCGTTCCCAAGGCCTGAGACTCCATGACACTGCTGGGACAATTCGCCCTCTGGGCAGCACTCCTCTTTGCGCTCTGGTCCGTCGCGATCGGGTTTACCGGACGTTGGCGCGATCAACCGGAGCTGGCCCGATCGGTGATTCGCTCGGTGTACGCCGTGTTCGGCTGCCTGGCGGTTGCCTCCATCGCCCTGTGGAAGGGTCTGATCGGGCACGACTTCAACATCGAGTACGTCGCGGCGTATACCAGCCGCAACCTGCCTTCCTATTACATCTTCTCCGCCTTCTGGGCCGGCCAGAAGGGCTCCCTCCTGTTCTGGGCGGTGGTGCTGTCGCTCTTCGCCTCCGCCGCGCAACTGCTCACGCCCCGGCGCTACGCCCACCTGATGCCCTACGTGGCCGGGGTAACCAGCTCGGTGGTGGCGTTCTTTGTTTCGGTCATGCTCTTTGCCGCCAATCCTTTCGAGCGCATGGCTTTCACCCCCGCTGACGGAAGGGGACTCAACCCCCAGCTGCAGAACGTGGGCATGGTCATTCACCCACCGATGCTCTATTTGGGCTATATCAGCATCACCATCCCGTTCGCGTTCGCGGTGGCCGCGCTCCTCTCTCGAAGGCTGGACGTCGGCTGGATCCAGGCCATCCGCAAATGGACCCTGGTCTCCTGGCTCTTCCTTTCTATAGGTATCACCCTGGGGATGTGGTGGGCCTATGTCGAGCTGGGATGGGGCGGCTACTGGGCCTGGGACCCGGTGGAGAATGCGAGCTTCCTGCCCTGGCTGACCATGACCGCATTTCTCCATTCGGTCATGATTCAGGAGAAGCGGGGGATGCTGAAGCGCTGGAACTTCGGGCTGATTTTCGGGACGTTCCTCCTCAGCATCTTCGGCACCTTCATCACCCGATCCGGGGTCATTGCCAGCGTGCACAGCTTCACCCAGTCGAACGTGGGATATTTCTTCCTGGGGTTCCTGGTCGTGATCCTGGTGCTGGCGTTTACTCTCCTCTATACCCGGTGGCCGCTGCTCGAGGCCGATGCGCGGCTCGAGTCGATGGTGAGCCGGGAAGCGGCGTTTCTCTTCAACAACCTGCTGTTTGTCGGCATCGCGTTCTCGGTGCTTTGGGGGACGCTGTTCCCCATCCTGTCCGAGCTGGTCAAGGGCACCAAGATCACCGTTGGACCGCCGTTCTTTAATCGGGTCAACGTCCCGCTGGGGCTGCTATTGCTCGCGCTCACCGGGATTGGTCCGCTGATCGCCTGGCGCAAGGCCTCGACGGCCAACCTGAAGCGTCAATTCATCGTCCCCGGCCTCGCCGGCCTGGTCACCCTGGCGGCGCTGCTCGCGGTGGGCATGCGCGATCTGTATGCCGTCATGGCGCTGGCGCTGGCCGGCTTCGTGACCGGCACCATCGCGCAGGAGTTCTATCGGGGGATCCGCGCTCGCCGGCGCATGCATGGAGAGTCGGTCCCTGTCGCATTCGGCCGCTTGATCGGTCGCAATCGCAGGCGCTACGGTGGGTACCTGGTTCATGCCGGCATCGTCATCTACTTCGTGGCCTTTGCCGGAATGGCCTTCCGCCGGCAGCAGGAAGCCACGCTCAAGCCGGGCGAATCCATCGAGATGCGGAGCCCCTTCGGCCACAACTACCGCTTCACTCACCTGGGGATCTCTCAGTACGAGGCGCTGAACCGGGTGGTCTCCGCCGCGACGGTGGAGGTTACCAAGGACGGGCGGCGGGCCGGACTCATGACCTCGGAAAAGCGGCAGCACGTGGACAGCTTCAAGCGTCCCACCTTCGAGCCCTCCACCGAGGTGGCCATTCGCAGCAACCTGCAGGAAGACGTGTACATGGTGTTTGCCGGCGCGGTGAACGGAACCGAGGAAGCGGTCTACCGCTTCAACCTGAATCCGCTGGTGTGGTGGGTCTGGTTCGGCGGACTGGTGCTGGTGTTCGGCGGGATCATCACCATGTGGCCCGGCGGAGGTCCGGTGGTGGCAGCTCCCCGGAGAAAACAGGCCGGCTATCAGGTCGAGCTGGTGGGAACTGGGGCTGAATAGATGCCTTCCAGTAGACTCACTCTCTCCCGCCGCGCCTTTCTCGGCTCACTCGCAGCAGTCGTTCCCCTGGGTCTGGCGCAACAGCAGGATTCCCTGGCGGGCCGCGGAGCCACTGGAACCCTGCGCGATCCCACCGCACTGGGCCGCTCCCGGCAGCCCACCGATGCCCGGGAGAACAACGCGGAAATTCAAGCCATCGAGCTGCAGCTGGCCTGCAACTGCGGTTGCACTCTCGATGTCTTCACCTGCCGCACCACCGATTTCTCCTGCACCTACTCGCCCGCGCTGCATCGTGAGGTCTTGGCGCTCAGGGATCAGGGCAAGAGCGCGCGTGAGATTCTCGATGCCTTCGTCAGCAAGTATGGAGAGAAGGCGCTGATGGCGCCCAAGCCGAAGGGATTCAACCTCTGGGGATACCTCCTTCCCGGCACGGCCATCGGAGCGGCGGCTGTTGCCCTCCTCGCGGTGCTGCGCCGGCGGCAGACCGTGGCCGGCGCAGTTGGGCCCGCTCCGGTTCAACCGGTCAGTGCCACCCCCGACGAGCTCGAGCGCCTGCAGCGCGCGCTGCAAGAGGTTGAGGACTGATGCTGTTGGAGGCCTTGGCAGCGGCGCTGGTTGGGCTGGCAGCGCTCTGGCTGGTGCTGCAACCGGTCCTGGCTCCGGGCCGCCCCCAGGCGCGCGCCATCGAGCCCTTGGATCCAGAAGAAACCCCGCGGGGAATCGCTCTCACCGCGCTGAAAGAAATCGATTTTGATCGGGAGACGGGGAAGCTCTCCGAGACCGACTACGAGTATCTCAAATCCAAGTACACCCGAGCCGCTCTGGATGCGCTCCGCACGGAATCGGGACCCGCTGCTGCTGAAAGCGCCGGCCCTTCGAGCCAGCCGAGTTTGCGCGTAGTCCCCTCCACGCAGGCGCCGCAGCCGCGCTGCGACGTGTGTGGGCTGCGGCCCGAACCCGATGCGGTTTACTGCTCCAGTTGCGGCCGCCGACTAGCGCCCGCTCCAGCCATGGATGACATTCCCCTGCCTCAGAGCCCCCGCACCGCCTCCGCCTGAACAAATCTTCACTCCGCCATCACGAAGTCCTCAGCCTCACCTTCGTAGCTTGCGATCGTAGCCTGACCCGAGGTCCAGCCACATGTTCGCAATCCTTCGAGCGTCCCAAGCTCACCTTCTGAAGCCGCAGTGGCTCACCACCTCCTTGGCCATGCACGGGTTGCTCATCGCCGCCGCCATCGTAGGCACCCGGGCGGCTCTCGATGCGCCGCGGATCAAGCCTCCCGATGACATGATGCTGGTGTTTCTGCCCAAGCCGGCAGAACCACCGCCACCCCCGGTGACCCAGCCGGAGAAGAATGCGGTGATCAATCTGGCCGATCCGCCACCCCAGGGATTTCAGACCGTAACCGCGCTGACCGATATACCCGACGTGATCCCACCGGTTGACCTCAGCCAGAAACCTCTCGATCCGCGCGACTTTACCGGACGCGGAGTTGAAGGTGGAGTGGCAAACGGGTTGGTGGGAGGGACCGGGAAGGTGACTCAGGACGCGATCTATCAGGCCAGCACCGACCTGCCCGGGTTCGAGCCGGCGTCCGTCCTGTCGCAGCCCGCGCCGCAATACCCGGCTGCCCTGCAGTCGGTGGGATTGGAAGGAAGGGTTGTGGTGGAGTTCGTGATCGACACTACAGGGCGGGTTCAGCCGTCCAGCATGAAGATGATCGAGAGCACCTATCCGGCCTTCGAGGCCGAGGCCCGACGGGTGCTCGCCGGCTCGACCTTCCAGCCAGCGCATCTGAGCAGAGTTCCTGTTCGCCAGCTCACCCGGCAAGCGATCCGGTTCGTGGCAGCCCACTGAGGGGCGCATCCGCCTGAGGCGGTCCACGACGATCTGGCGAATGACTTTTGTTCCCATAGCCGGAGGTACTGATGACCAAGCGCCTCATGCCGCTCGTCGCCTTGCTGATGCTGACCGGTAGCGGGGCGGCTGCGGCCCAGACCTCCAGCGACATAGCCATGCGGCCACCCTCGAAAGAGACCAAGTGGGTGGTCGACATGGTGCACTCTCAGGTGGATTTCGGAGTCCGGCATCTGGTTGGCCGGGTGCGGGGCACGTTCGGCAAGTGGTACGCGCTGCTCACCACCGAAGAGAACGGATGGAAGGTCGGCAATGTGGACGTCACCATCGAAACAGCCAGCCTCAACACCGGGAATGCCTACCGGGACGAGGACCTCCGCTCTGACCGCTTCTTTGCCGTGAAGCAGTTTCCCAAGATGACATTCCAGGGGACCGGCTTCGCCGCGAGCGACAGCACTCTGGAACTGCGGGGACTCCTGACCATCCGGGATCAGGCCAAACCGGTCACGTTTCGGGGGCAGTTTCGAGGCATCGCGAAGGATAAGGAAGGCCGCGAGCGGATCGCCTTCGAGGCCAAGGGCACAGTCGACCGGCGCGACTTCGGGATAAAGTGGAACGAGACGGTCGCCGGCACCGAGCTGATCGGCAACGACGTCGAGATCATCATCGGCATCGAAGCGGTGCGAGTCGACTAGTTTTTCGCTACCCGTTGCTCCACCGAGTCGACTGCAGCCACCGCCCAGATTGGGCGGTGGTCGCTCGCGCCCTGGACGTCATGCACCACTCCCGCCTGCCGGGGCGTCAGATCCCGAACGAAGATGTGGTCCCAGGAGAACATGGTGATGCTGGGCCCCACCCGCTCGGTGAGCCAGCGATAGCCGTTTCTCACCAGAAATGGCCCGATCCCTTCGCTGTTGAAGTCGCCGGCTATGACGGTGGGCCCGCTGAACCCTGCGGCATCGTCGAGGATGGTCTGGACCTGGTCCCTGCGGCCCTGCTCCGAAATCTTGAGCTGCGTCTCCAGGTGCACCGCGTACGCCAGAACCCGGTGATTGCCGACCCTGAGGATTGCACCCGTGGCCGTGCGCTGCTGATGCCGGAGGCGCCCTTCATGCGGAAGGATCAGCTTCCAGCTGCGCTCGATCGGCCAGCGAGATAGTAGGGCCGGACCGAAGTACCGGTCGTCGGTCGGGTGGATCGAGCCGGGATAGTACGCGTAGTTCAGCTTCATCGTCCGGGCAATCCGTTCCACACCCACCTCGTCCATCTCCTGAAGCGCGATCACGTCGGCTCCCGCCAACGGGCTCTTCTCCAGGACGCTGATGGCGCCCGGAATATTCCGCCCCAGCTTCACGTTGAAGCTCACCACCCGGAGCTCACCCGCCTCCACCGAATCTGCCGTGGCCGCATACGAGCCGAGAAACGCCGGCGTCGTGGGGTTGAGCAGATTGGTCGTGTGGGTACACCCCGCCAGCCCCATCCCTGAAAGGATGGCGACCGCGCCCGCCCGAAATCTCCGGTGAGCCTTGGGTTGGCGGAGGAGCGCCGGTATCATGCTACGTCGTTCCTGGGGCAGTTTCATATGAATATGAAGCACCAGAGCGTCCTGCTCTTTGATGGTGACTGCGGTCTCTGCACCCGCATCGTGCGGCTGGTGCTTCGGGCGGACCGGAAGGGAACGCTATGCTTTGCGTCCCTTCAGAGTGAGTTCGCCGGAAAGATAATCGCCCGGCACCCCGAGCTTCGAGTGGTGGATTCGGTGGCCTGGCTCGAGGACGACGCAGCCGGCGGCTATCAGGTCTCCATCCGGTCCGAGGCGGTGCTCCGGCTGGCCCGGTATCTGGGGTTTCCCTGGCGGCTGCTCAGTGTGGCCCGGGCAATTCCCCGTTCGGTTCGGGACCGAGCGTACGACTGGATCGCACGGCGGCGCCATCGCTGGTTTGGGCCCGCCGTGAGCTGTCAGCTTCCCACCCCGGAGCAGCAGAAGAGAATGGTGACTCCATGAATCTCGACTTTCTGCTTGCATTTGCCGCCTTCGGCATCGGCATCGTCGTCGGGCTCACCGGCATGGGCGGCGGGGCGCTCATGACGCCGGTGCTGGTGCTCTTCTTCGGAGTGCCGCCCCTGGCCGCCGTATCCTCCGATCTGGTGGCAAGCGCGATCATGAAGCCGGTGGGGTCCGTGGTGCACCTGCGCCGCGGCACAGTCCACCTGGGCCTGGTGAAATGGCTCTGCATCGGGTCGGTGCCCGGCGCCTTCAGCGGCGTCCTGGTTGCCCGGGCACTGGGCCACGGCCAGGAGGTGCAGGACATGATCCGGCTCGCTCTGGGATTGGCCTTGCTGTTGGCGGCCGCTGGGCTGATTGCCCGCGCCTACGTTCGGCTGCTGGAGTATGCCCGGGTGCGCGACGGCCGGGCCGCGCCACTGCCCGAAGGCCCACCGCGCCTGAGTCTTCGTCCCGGGCCAACCATGATCGTCGGCGCGTTGGGCGGCCTGGTGGTCGGCCTCACCTCGGTCGGTTCGGGATCGCTGATCATCATCGCACTGATGGCGCTCTATCCCAGCCTGACCGCCAATGAGCTGGTGGGCACCGATCTGGTGCAGGCCGTGCCGCTGGTCGCGTCTGCGGCGCTGGGCCACATCCTGTTCGGCGACTTCCATATGGACATCACCACCTCGCTGCTCCTGGGATGCATTCCGGGCGTGTGGGTGGGAGCTCACCTCTCGGCGCGGGCCCCCGGAGGGCTCATCCGACGCGCCCTGGCCTTCGTGCTGCTCGCCTCCTCCCTGAAGCTGCTGAACTTCTCCACCAAAGCCACCGGCATCATCCTCGCCCTGGTGCTCATCATCGCGCCCGTGCTCTGGATGCTGGTTCGCCGGCACTACGGCTTCCCCGCCCTGGCTCGCCGCGCCCGCCGCTCTCCTTCCCGCCCGGCTTGACTCTCACTTGAGCGGGTAATGGCACACTCTTGCTGTGAACCGGCAAGGAGCCGCCATGGTACCGACATATAATGGTTGGGAAGACCCACGGGAGGACGAGCGGGAAGCGCTGGAGCTGTGGGAAGCGCGGGAGCGCTCGGGGCGCCGGTCCTCCCAGCGGATTCCCTTACCCGACTTGACCGGGGTGGTTGACCGTCAGGGTACCGCGCTGTAAGACAGAAAAAAGCCCCGGCTCCTCGCCTTCTCCCCCAGGGATTGCACGACCGCCGAGCTGCCGACGAGGTGTCTCGGCTTTTGTGTGCGCAGGATGCCGAGCGCCAGTGACTTGACGGCGGCTTGATTCATGTTGGGTAGGGTTGGGCAGGAAGATCGGCGATGGGCAGCAAAACAGCAGGAGAGGGTAGCGGCATGTCAGGCTGGAAGGAAAGAATCAGGTTCCAGGTTCGGGGCATCTCCCCGCTCGCACTACTTACCTCCACTTCACTCATAGCAGGCCTGTTGATTCTGTACGCCTGCCAGGACAATCCCGAGCTCACCGGACCATCCGCGGCCACTTCGGCCGTGGCCCACAAGCTGACCATACTCGCGTCGGGCAATGGAACTGGTAAGGTCACCTCCTCGCCGGTGGGGATAACCTGTCAGATCACCAGTGGTGTTGCCGCTGCGGCCGGTTGCTCGAAGTTGATGAGCGGAACCGTGGTGCTGACGGCGACACCGGCATTGGGCCACGCCTTTGCCGGATGGACCTCCAGCGCGACTGGCTGTACCGGCACCGGTGCCTGCAAAGTCGGCATGTCGATCGACCGCAATGTCACCGCCCGGTTCAACAAGGGGCCCTTCACCATCAGGATCTCGAGCGTATCGGGCAGTGGAGGTAGCGGAACGGTCAAGCTGCAGGTCGGGACCACCGTGAAGACCTGCACCATCACCAACGGTGTTCTCAGCAGCACTACCCAGTGCTCCATCGCGGCTGCTGCGAACAAGCTGGTCACCTTGACTCCAGCACCGGCTGCCAACTTCGCCTTCAACGGATGGAAGATCGCGGGATGCGGGACCGACAAGTGTCAGTTCCCGGCAATTCAGAACTTGACGACTCCCGCAACCTTCTCCCATCTCAGCTCCGGCAGCCCTGCGCTGGTGGGAAAGTGGGATCCACCAGTTCCTACGCCCGTGGTCGCCGTGCACGCCCATCAGCTGAGCACCGGGAAGGTCCTTCTCTGGGGGGACACGGGTGATGCATACCTCTGGGGCGCGCCGAAGAGTTTCACCCCGGTCAGCCAACCAAAACCGTTTCGCATCTACTGCAGCGGTCATGGCTTTTTCCCCGATGGCCGGCTCCTGATTGCGGGAGGAACCGACTCGCGAACCGGCGGGCTCAGACAGGCTACGCTTTTTAATCCCTCGACGTCCAGCTGGAGCGGATTCGGGTCCATGGCCCGGGGACGGTATTACCCAACCATCACCACGCTGCCCAACGGCAGCCTGCTGGCTGTCTCGGGTCAGGATACGAACCTGGAGACCGTATCCCTTCCGGAGATCAGTACGCCGACGGGGTGGCGCCAGCTGAGCACCGCTTCTCTCAACGTTGGCGCCCCCTTCTACCCGCCCCAGTTCGTTGCGCCGGATGGCCGGGTGTTCCTGGCCGGCTTTGTTCAGCCCAGCCACTTCCTCGACGTGAACGGAACCGGCCAGTGGACCGATGGTCCCGCCCGAATAGTGGCAGATCGAGTGATGGGCAGCGCGGTCATGTACGAGCCCGGGAAGGTCCTGTATGTCGGCGGTGGGAAAGGGGTCGACGTGCAATACGCCGGCGCTCCTACTGCCACTGCGGAAATTATCGATCTGACCGATCCGAGTCCCATCTGGAAGCTCACCGCGACGATGAAGCACCCGCGCCGTCAGCTGAACGCTACCATTCTGGCGGATGGCACCGTGCTGGTTACCGGCGGAACCCGTGGAGCGGGGTTCAACGATCAGGCGGGTGCGGTGCACGAAGCCGAGCTGTGGAACCCGCAAACCGGACAGTGGGCCACCATGGCGTCGGAACAGAAAAACCGCACCTATCACTCCACGGCGTTGCTGCTGGCCAGCGGCCGGGTTCTCTCCAGCGGGAGCGGAGAGGGCGGCGGCGTGTCCTATGCCAACGCCGAGTTCTCGCTGCAGCTCTTCTCCCCTCCGTATCTCTTTAACCCGGACGGCACCCCCGCGGTCCGGCCCAGCATTAGTTCCGCGCCGGCATCGATCCACTACAACCAGTCGTTCACCGTCGAAACACCGGATGCTTCGGCCATCGTCCGGGGCACCCTGATTCATAACTCTTCGGTGACTCATGCCTTCAATCAGAGCCAGCGGCTCTACCCGTTGAGCTTCCAGGTCACCGGACCAACGACGTTGACGGTGACGAATCCTGTCCCGAGCGGAGCCTATGCTCCTCCCGGACCCTATATG
>DASUVR010000210.1:0-11585 GCA_036378855.1 Gemmatimonadales bacterium
CGACAAGACCTCCTCGGGAGACCGAGTGAGGGTGGGCACGCTGAACCCCGTGGGCTCCAGCTGGGCGCCCGGGAAGATGTGATCCAGAAGATCTGGACCGGGAAGATGCGGGGTGGCGATAACAACCTGGAGCGCTCGCCAATGAATCAGCTCTTCGGCAGCCATTACCACCGGGCCATGGGCGGCGCGGAGCACCACGTGGGAGGAACAGCGGAGCAGCCGGCCCAGATCTTCACCGATCAGCACCGGGGAGCAGCGACCCTTTGCCGTGATGGTGAGACGGTGGGCTGCGCCGGCCCCACGAACCCAGGCACCGACTTGCGTTCGGTGGTTAATGAGGGGAATCAGCTGCAGGAGGGGAAATTCAGAAGGGAGCGGAAGAGGCGGGCCGGAAAACATGCTGCACAATGCGGCCTGCGTTCCGGCCGCCATAACCAACCCACCGCCGAGCGCGCTGTTTTCGCGCGCGATGGTGGATCAGGCTCTGCCGGCCTTCTCCATCCGCCCGGTCTTTTCCTGCTTTCTCCCTCGGAGATACCCATCCCTTCCCCGGCGTACCGCCTCCACCAGAGGACTGGCATCGAACCGCACCGGGTCGGTGGCAGGCAAACCGGTTTCCCGGCTCGCTTCCTCACACGCCCGCCGGGCGGCATCGTCGGTCATATCGTAGGTGTTGAGCGAAATAGCGATGACCTTGGTTGGGTGTACTGCGGAGCCGATCGTCTCATAGAGGCGGATGTACTCCTTCAGCGGCGGTATCTTGAGCCAGGCTGTCGGCCGGTAATCGCCGATGAACTCCCGGGTGGATTGGTGGCACAGGATCAATCCATCGGGACAGGAGCCATGCAGAAGACCCAGTGTGACCGCGGAGTAACCGGGATGATTGATGCTGCCTTGACCTTCGACCAGCACCACGTCGGCTCCTTCGCTTCCCTGCAGCACTAACCGCTCTGCCGCGCCG
Source organism: Gemmatimonadales bacterium (assembly GCA_036378855.1). Lineage (GTDB taxonomy): Bacteria > Gemmatimonadota > Gemmatimonadetes > Gemmatimonadales > GWC2-71-9 > CAVVWJ01. The sequence goes on from DASUVR010000210.1 coordinate 962, forward strand.
GCCACGAAGTCGGCGATCACCGCGTCCACCGCAATGCCCCATCCCTCGATCATGATCCCGGTCTGGCCGGTTGCCACGAATCGGGTGCGCAGGCCGGATGCATTGAGCTGCTTCGTGAGCTGCAGCTGGGCGGTCATCTTGCCGACGTTGCAGTCGGTCCCCACGGTGAGCACGACGTAGGGCTCGACTGCTTTGGCTGCGCCGGAGGCGACCGGCAGGTCGCTCGGCGGCTTTCTCAGGTCGAAGATCCTTCGGCCACCGGCCTTGGCCTTGGCCGCGAGCATCGGATCGTCCGACAGGAAGGTGTGAAGTCCACTCCAGAGGTCGCAGCCAGCGTCCAGCGCCTCCGCCAGCCAGGCCCGCCACTCCTCCGGCAGGCGGCCGCCCTGCGGCGCGATCCCGATCAACACCGCATCCGGTTTGAGCGCCAGGCCCTCTCGCATCGAGCCCACAACTGGAATCGAGCCGCCGAAACCGAGGACCTGGTGCACCGTCATGCCGGCCTGTTGCCGGTCGAGCACCGCGACCGTCCGTTCCGGCAGGTAGCGCACGACCGAGTTGGCGGTCTTCGAGGTCATGGGAGCGAAGTCGCCGTCGGCGACGATCAGAAATCGGGGAGGAGCCATGTCAGGATGGGACGGGCTGAGGTGCGATGGTGGGTTCCGCCTCGGGCGGCACGGTGCCGCTCGGCTTTACTTCACTGAGGGAATCGCCGTAGACCTCGCCCATGAGGATGTGCCGAATCAACACCATGACGAAGGCGAGGATCGGGACCGCCACGATGAGGCCGGCGAGACCGAACAACTTACCGATGAGAAGCACACCGGCGATGGTGATCACCGGCGGCAGGTTGACCTGTCTCTCCATGACCACGGGCGATACAAAGTTGGCCTCGATCAGGTGCACGCCGACGCCAAGCAGTGTCACCGCGATGGCTTTGCCCAGTCCCGCTACGCCCAGCGCGAAGAGAGCGGGAATCAAAGTCGAGAACAGCGTGCCGAAGAACGGCACGATGGCCGCGATCCCGGCAAAGACGCCAAACGCCAGGAAGTAGGGAACTCCCAGCAGCCAGAGACCCAGCGTGGTCAAGACTCCTAACAGGAGCATGGCGATAAGCTGTCCCACCACCCAGGCGTGCAACGTCAGCTTGAGATCGTAGAGGATGACCCGGGCGAGTGGCCGGCGTTCCGGCGGCACCAGCGCGATCAGTCCCTCGACGTAGATGGTGGGAGTTCTCGCGAGGTACAGCGCCATCACGAAGACGCTGACCACCTCGATGATCAGCTCGATACCCCCCTTGAGGTAGGGCACCACCGCCCCACGAAGCACTCCCACCAGCTCGTTCAGCGAGGTGGCCAGAATCCCTGGGCCGGTGCCTTCACCTACGCCGCGGCGGAGCACCGGAATACTGCGGAACAGCCGGTTGATGCTCTGGTCCAGCTCGCCCAGAAACTGCGGCAGGTTGGCGACCAGGTCCTGCACCTGTGAGGCTACTGCCGGAACGATGAGGAACACCACGCCTACCAGCGCACCGATGGTGAGCGCCACGGCGAGGGTGAGACCCAGCGTGCGGGGCAGCCCCAAGCGCCGCTGCAGGACGTTGGAGACCGCATCGAGGTAGACGCTCAGGATGATGGCCAGGAATACAATGATCAGGACATCGATCGTGCGGACCAGCAGGGCCACAACGACGACGGCGAGGAGAACCCAGCCGAGCGGGAACCCTCGCCGTCGTTCAGCTTCAGCCGGTACCATCAGCGCGCCTTCCCCTCGTCCCCTTCCTCAATCAGCTCGGCATCGCGCACGTCGTTTCGCCCGGTGCCCAGCTGCTTCGATCCAGCACCCTGACCGGGGCCCACTAAACCCATCTTTGTCTTCAGCTCGAGAAGCTGCTGGTCGGAGCTGCCCTTGTACTCCAGGGATTCGAACTGCCGGGCCAGGAAGTCTCCCGAGACCTCCTCATTCAGCTCGGCGGCGGCGAGCGCCTTCCGTTCGGTGGCTTCGATTTTCTCGGCCATGCGTTCGAAGGACTCGAAGGCGCTCTTGTCGGACAACCCCGACATGGTCTCCTGGATTCGCTGCTGGGCCTCCGCCCGCTTGGACCGGGCCACCAGGATGTTCTTCTTCCGCTTGGCCTCTTCGATTTTGTCGTTGAGCTGGCGCAGTGACAGCTTGAGCTGGTCGGTCTCAGCCTTGTGCCGCATCCAGGTTTCCTGCAGCTGCTGAGCGCCCTGAAGCTGCTCGTTGTAGCGGCCCAGCGCCTGCTTCGCCAGGTCGTCACGACCCTCCTGAACCGCCATCATGGCTCGCCGCTCCCAGTCGCTCGCCTGCTTTTTCATGGCCTCGGCGTCAGCCTGGAGCTTGCGCTCATCGGCTATGGCGGAGGCGACCTGCTGCTTGGCCTTGGCCAGCTGGGACTTCATGTCCACGATGAGCTGATTCAGCATCTTCTCGGGATTTTCCGCCCGGGAGATGAGGTCATTGATGTTCGACCGCAGCATGGTGGAGAGACGGTCAAAGATTCCCATGACGCTTCACCTTTCGCGGTAGGATGCGAGCGCGCCGAGATGCGACGCCAACGCCAGGGTAATGGAGTCGAAGCTCGCCTCGAACTCACTGTAGTCGAGGTTTTCCAGCTCGAGGGTATCGGTGAGCACCACGTGGTCGCCCTCCAAACCATAGGACCCGTGAACCAGCTCACGGGCATTGTATTCCAGAAGCTGCCGGAAGAGCTCGCCCCGGCGGGGCTCGCTGGCGGGCAGCTCCATCACCCGAACCCGCAGGATCACCACCGGTGGAGCGTAGTGGACCACCACCTCTGCGTCATCCGGGGTTCGAGCGAGCCACAGGTTGGGCTCGACCTCCTTGGCGATCAGGCTCCCCCCGTCGAGACGATCGAGCCACGATTGAATGTCTTCCCGGGTGATCATCGCTGTGGTCTCCGCAACGGGTTCACTGTACTTCACCCCGGACGGCGCGGGCCTGTAGATCGTGGGCCTGGGCCAGCAGTCGTTCGGTGAAGTCGACTCGCTCCTCGAGCTCCGAGACCCGATGCTGCAAGGTATCCACCTCGGCCAAACGCGTCTGCATCTGTTCCACTTCCGCTCGGAGGGCCGGATTGTCGCCGGCCTTCCCTTCCAGCCGCCGGGCTAACGCACGCATTACCGGCCAGAGCATGATAACCGCAGCCGTCAAGGCGGCGATAACGATGAGCAGCACAATCGGTGGTCCACCGTCGTTCAGGAAGATCAAGTTGGGATCGAACGGCGGAGTTGGCGGTGTGGGCGGCACCGGCGGCACGCCTTGGAAGATCATACGGGGCCTCCTCCCTTTCCCAGCTCCTGGCGGTCGTGGGTGCTGGACAGGAGCCGTTCGGCAAAGTCCATCCGCTCGTGCAGCTCGGCGACTTCCTGCCGGAGGGCATCCACTTCGGCCAGCAGCTCGGGGTCCTGTGAGGGGGGGACCCGCCCCCGAATCCGTTCAGCCAACGCTTTGCCGACCGGGCTGAGCGACAGGAGGAACAGGGTTCCGCCGCCGAAGATAAAGGTGATCGCGAACAGGCCTTCCACTAGGTAAGTCCTCCGCTGGGCTCGAGGCTGGGGTTCTTCCCGTCTTTCATACGGGACCGCCCCCCTCGTTGTTTCACAACGAAACGAGCATCTTTAGCGGGTAAGCGCATCGAGAGGCTTAAACCAGTTCGACTGCCTGAATCGCGGCCAGCGAGACCGCGATCTCCGTCTCGTCATCTCCGGCCGGTCTGAGGTAGACTTCATGGGCGGTGACATGGGTATCCACACTCAGGGGGATCCCCACGAGCTCCGTGTGCGACCGGGTGATGATACGCACGAGCTGCTCGTGCCCTCCGGCATACCCCAGCAGGGCGACGATATCCTCGTAAGTCATCTGGACTCCCCTCTCGCTGGAACTCATAATCTAGATCTCGTGGCGGAGCCTCGCCATGAGGATCCTGGCCCCCTCACGGCGCTGGATCTCCACTTGGAGCATTCATGATCCGCACATTGTTGATCTGTACCCTTGGCTTCTCAGGCGGGATGGCTCGAGACGCGCTGGCCCAGCACCAGACGCTGGCGCCGGAGAGTCGAAAGCTGGGCGCGGAGTCCGCGCTTGCTCTTTCGGGCATGGTCTCAGGGAAGCCCATCCAGGTCAGCGGTGGCGGGACCTGCGGTCATGCTCCGGATGTATCGATGGGAGGTATGTCCGCATCCCTCTGGACCGTTAACTATCGAGGGTCGGATGAGGGAACGGTCAGGGAGCTGAACCTGCGGTTGCTGCGGCCGAAGGACGGCGGGCCGGACCAGCTCTCTTTCGAGCTGAAGAGCAAGGCAGGGGATCACCGAATCGAGACCGGGACGGGAAGGAAGCACAAGGGCGAGGGAACGGTCACCATCCTGCCGAGCGGACCGGGCGGTCGGCTCGAGCTCAGTGGCAAGGATACCAAGGGGAAACCGATCCAGATCTCCATCGATTGTCCCACCTTCAGTGAGGCAGGAGCTGGGGACAGCTAAGGAATGTCCGCCGGGTGAGAAGAACCTCGGTTCAGCTGCGTCTGCTCTTAGGGTCCGTTATCCCGACAACCCAGCCAAAATCAGGAGTGACAATGCTTCGCATTACGGTCCTAGCAGCCCTGCTGGCGCTGACGAGCGGCACCCGGGAGGCGGTGGCCCAGCGCCGTGCGCCCGGTCAGCCCGCGGGTGAAACCAGCGCAGTAAGTGTCATCGCCCGCCTGGGGACTAAGTCCTATACCTCCAATATCGCGGGCACCTGCAAGCACGAGCCGTCCGCCTCGATCTACGACACACCGGCGGCGCTGTACCTGGTGGAGGCTGCGGGTGACGACGGAAGTGAGATCAAACAGCTGAACCTCACCCTATGGCGGCCCAAGAACGGCAGTCCGGACCAAATCTCTCTCTCGCTCGGAGCGGGCGGTAATACCTACAAGATCGACGTCAACCCGAGAACTCCGGCAGCGGGCTCGGCCACCGCCGAGCTTCGTAAGGAGGGAGCGGGTGGAACCCTGGAGCTCAAGGGAAAGGACGCCAAAGGCACGCCGCTGAGCCTAACAGTCAGCTGCCCCACATTCGCTGGCGTCGTGGCCGAGGGAGGCTGAGTCCGGAGTCAGCGCGTACCGCTTGCTGCCTGTTCTGCCCCTTGGGCCGGAGCCGAAGACTCTCCCTTGAGGTTCCGGTCCAAGTACCGGGTGATCAGCTCGAAGAGGTGCAGCTGGGTGTTGCGGCCCTGGCAGATGCAGTGGGTCCGGTTGGGATATTCCATCATGGTAAAAGGCTTGTTGGCCGCCACCAGCGCGTTGATCAGCATCTCGCTGTTCTGATAGTGCACGTTATCGTCGCCGCTCCCGTGGACCAGCAACAGATTGCCTCGAAATCCGCCCACGTACGTGAGCGGCGAGCCACGATCGTACCCCGCCTTATTGTCGGTCGGCAGCCCGTTGAACCGCTCGGTATAGACGTTGTCGTACAGGGACCAGTGGGTGACCGGAGACACCACAACCGCCGTGCGATAGAGGTCCGGGTGTTGGAAGATCGCGTTCAGGCTCATGAAGCCGCCGTAGCTCCAGCCCCAGATCCCGACACGTGAGCTGTCCACGTAAGGCCGCTGCGCCAATAGTTGGGCCGCTCTGGCCTGGTCCCGCGTCTCTACCACCCCAAGCTGACCGTAAATCGCCTTGCGCCATTTCCGGCCCAGCGGCGCCGGGGTTCCGTGGTTGTCCACGCTGACTATCAGGTACCCTTTCTGGGTGAGCAGCAGGTGCCACAGATAGTACCCGCCCCAGGAGTCGTTCACGGTGCTGGACCCGGGCCCACCGTACACGTGAAAGAGCAGCGGATATTTCCGGGTAGAGTCGAACTCGGCCGGTTTCATTATATAGGCGGGCATCCGGGCCCCGTCTTCGGCCGGAATGCTGAAGAATTCCACCTTCCCCCGCTTGAGCGCCGATACCCGCCGACGCAGCAAGGCATTATCGACCAGGGTCCGAATCACCTGATGCGAAGGGAGGCGCACCAGCCGGATCAGAGGTGGATTGCCGAAACTCGAGTAGGTCTCCAGAGCGTACCGAAAATTGGGTGACCGGTCGTACTCGTGAGTTCCCGATTCGCTTTTGGGTGACAGCCGTTCCGGTTGGCCTTTTCCATCGAGCCGGGTACGGAAGAGGTAACGCTGGGCGGGCTGCTCGGGCGAGGCCAGATAGTACAACCAGCCCTCGCGGTCATCGGCCCCCACTACCTCGGAGACATCATAAGCGCCCCGAGTCACCAACCGGACCGACTTGCCATCGCGCGAGATCACATAGACGTGATTCCAGCCATCGCGCTCGCTCACCCAGAGGAAGCTCTTGCCCTGGTTGAGCCAGGTCAGGTCATCTGTCAGGTCTACCCACGTGCTGTCCCGTTCCGTAAGTACCGTTCGCACTCTTCCGGTTTGCGCGTCTCCTAGCATCACCTCATTGGTGTTTTGCAGCCGGTTGAGGCGCTGCAGCACCACCTCACTGGGGCTCGCTGCCCAGTCCATGCGGGCGATATAGTGGTTGCGCGGGTCTCCCGGGATTTCCAGCCAGCGGGTTGGTCCGCCGCTGGCGCTGACCACTCCCACCCGCGCCGCGGAGTTGGCCTGTCCCGCCTTGGGATACTGTACTGGTATCACCCGGGAGTAGAGCGAATCGGTGTTGTTGATCAGATCGAAATCCCTGACCTGATCCGCATTGAGCTGCCAGTAGGCCACGCTGCGTCCGTCCGGGCTCCAACGCCAGCCATCGGCGTAGTAGTTCATCAACTCCTCTTCGTACACCCAGTCGAAGGTTCCGTTGATGACCGTACGGGAGCCGTCAGTGGTGAGTGCAGTGATTGCGCCGGTCGCCAGATCCTCGACGTACAGGTTATTCTCCCGCACATACCCCACCCGTTTTCCGTCGGGTGAGAACTTGGCAAACATGAGCGTGGAGGGCTTGGCATCCTTCCCGCCAAGTTGTTTCAGCCGCCCGCTGGAAGGGTCGAGCACCCAATAATCACCCCGGGTGTTGAGCCGCCAGACCGGCTGGGTGTTGGTGAAGATCAGGAGCAGCTTGTTGGCGGGGGACCAGGCGTACTCCTCCACTCGAAGCGGTATGCTGTCTCCCTGAGGAATGAACTGCCGGGCAACCACCAGCACCTGCCGCGCGCCCCGCTCGGCATCGTACCGTACCAGGTTCTGTCCGCCGCCTTCGACTTCCTCCAGCGTGGTGTAGGAGGTGCCGTCGCCCAGCCACTTGGCGGGCCCGAAAGACTGGCTCCGGAACTCAGCCGAGCCGTAGATCCGCTGCACAGACAAGAGGGTGGAATCGGATTGTTGGGCGCGAAGGGGAGCGGCAACGGAGAGGAGGAGCAGAAGGGATTGAGTGACAGATGTCACAGAAGATTCCACGGGTAAAGGTGGACCATGCGATTAACGGAATCGCAACGACGCATTATACCACAGGGAATTGAGAGGCACATGAGCGCATCAAATGGAATCATCCGACTGGCCCCGCTGGTGGGCATCGCGAGTGTCGTTCTGGCGGCGTGCTCCTCGGGTACTGATCGGACAGCGAGCCGGGATACCATGGCAATGACCACGGCAGCCGCTCCCGAAACCGCTGCGGCCGGCACCGCTGCCGCCGAGAGTTCGGTTACCACCGATACCAGTACGGGAATACATAGCAAAAGTGCCGGAGTGACCCCTGCGCCAGCGGCGCAGAGTCGAGTGCGGCCCTCGATCGACCCAGGCCGTAAGGCCACCACGGCACCTTCCCCCAAGGCAGCCACTCGCGACACTGCTTCCTCAGCCTCCAAAGACACGTCCACTCACACCGCCGCTCCCGGCGATAGCGGCGGCTCGACTCAGGGATCCACTGCCGAATCTGGCCAGGACAATTTTCTGAAATGGGATGCTGGCAGTAAGACAGCCACCTTCGAGCTGCGGGCCGGCCCCTTCACCTTCAACGGCTTCTCCAGCGGAGGCGGGACCTTGACGCTGCCTCCTGGCGTCAATGTGGTGATCAACTTCATCAACAAGGACGGAACGCCTCACAGCGCTGAGGTCATTCCGGGAGAGGGCGCCATTCCCAACCAGTCAACGGACCCAGCGATTCCTCGGGCCTATACCACCAAAGCCCTGGAAGGCCTGCCGCAGGAGGCAACCGACAACATGAAGTTTACCTCGCCCGCATCGGGAACCTACCGCATCTTCTGTGGGGTGCCCGGACATGGGCTGTCGGGTATGTGGATCTGGATGAAGATCGATCCCGCGGCCAAAACGCCGAGTTTTGGGGCCACGAAGAAATAGCCGCGAGGCACGGAGTCCCGAGTCACGAGTCACGAGTCACGAGTCACGAGCGGAGGCGATCGCACCTCGCCCGCGTGACTCGGGACTGGTGTCTCGTGGTTGTCTTCAGCAATCCCCAAGGCGTTCTTCAGAAACCCTCCGGTGTAGCTCCGCTTCACTTCCGCCACTTCTTCCGGAGTTCCGGCGGCCACCACCTCCCCACCCCGCTCGCCGCCTTCGGGACCCAGATCGATGATCCAGTCGGCCGTCTTGATCACATCGAGATTGTGCTCGATCACGACCACACTGTTGCCCTTGTCGACCAGGCGGTGCAGGACATCCAGCAGCAGGCGTACATCCTCGAAGTGGAGGCCGGTGGTGGGCTCATCCAGGATGTACAGCGTCCGACCGGTGTCTCGCTTCGCCAACTCGGTGGCGAGCTTCACCCGCTGGGCTTCTCCGCCGGAGAGGGTCGTTGCCGCCTGGCCCAGATGGATGTACCCCAGACCCACGTCGTTCAGCAGCTCCAGCTTCTCGGCGATGCGCCGCTGGCTGCTGAAGAAATCGAGCGCGTCTTCGACCGTAAGATCGAGCACGTCGGCAATGCTCCGGCCCTTGTAGCGCACCTCCAGAGTTTCTCGATTGTACCGCCGTCCCTTGCATACCTCGCAGGGTACGTACACATCGGGCAGGAAGTGCATCTCGATCTTGACCAACCCGTCCCCCTGACAAGCCTCGCAGCGCCCGCCCTTCACGTTGAAGGAGAAGCGGCCAGGTCCGTATCCCCGCATCTTCGCATCGGGGAGCTGGGTGAACAGCTCCCGGATGGGCGTGAAGAGTCCGGTGTATGTCGCAGGATTGGAGCGGGGTGTGCGCCCAATAGGGCTCTGATCGATGTCGATCACCTTGTCGATCAGATCCAGCCCCTCGATCCTCGAGTGGGTGCCGGGGACAACTCTGGCCCGATAGAAGTGACGGGCCAGGGCCTGATACAGAATATCGGTGACGAGGGTGGACTTGCCCGAGCCTGAGACGCCGGTAACGGCCACGAAGAGACCGAGCGGGATGTCGACCGTGAGGTTCTTCAGGTTGTTCGCCCGCGCGCCGACGATGCGGAGGCGATGCTGGGCCGGGGCCTCGCGCCGGCCGGGCGGGACAGGAATTCGCAGCTCGTCGCGGAGATATCTGCCGGTCAGCGACTCGGGGTGATTGCGGATGTCTTCAAACGTTCCCTCGGCAACCACCTCTCCACCGAAGCGGCCTGCCCGCGGTCCCAGATCGATCACGTGATCGGCCGACTGAATGGTGTCCTCGTCGTGCTCCACCACGATCACCGTGTTCCCCAGGTCTCTCAGCCCTCTCAGCGTGTCCAGGAGCCTCTCGTTGTCCCGCTGGTGTAGGCCGATGCTCGGCTCGTCCAGGATGTATAGCACCCCCACCAACCGGGAGCCGATCTGGGTGGCCAGCCTGATTCGCTGGGTCTCGCCGCCGGAGAGCGAGGTGGCGCCTCGGCCGAGAGTGAGGTAATCGAGACCCACGTCGCGAAGGAACCGCAGCCGATCGATCACTTCCTTGAGGATCGGTCCCGCGATGTCCGGATCCAGACCTCCCCGTCCATTTCCGGCGGCCCCCGCGGCGCCGCGCAGCGGGATGCTCTCGAAGAATTCGATGGCGCGCTGAATCGGCAGGTCAACCACGTCTCCGATGCTGGTGCCGTGCACCAGGACCGCGAGGCTCTCGGGCCGGAGCCGTTTCCCCTTGCAGGTCTGACACGGCTGCTCGGTCATGAACTCTTCGAGCGTTGCCCGGACGCTGTCGCTGGTAGACTCGCGGTAGCGCCGCTCGATGTTCCGAAGCACGCCTTCCCATTCGCTCTCGTACTCGCCCCGGCCGCGAGCACCGTCGGTCTGGAACTTGAACTGGCCTGGAGCTCCGTGGAGCAGAGCGTGCCGGGCGGACTCGCTATGCTCGCCCCATGGTGCGTTGAGCTCGAACTTGAACGCCTTGGCCAGGGTAGGCAGCACGATCTTGCGCAGGTAGCCGCTGGGCTCGCCCCAGGGCAGAATGACGCCCTCGAGGATGGAGATGCTGGAATCGCCCAGCACCAGATCCGCGTTTACTTCCCGACGGGTGCCCACGCCGTGGCAGTCGGGACAGGCGCCAAACGGAGAGTTGAAGGAGAATTGGCGCGGCTCCAACTCGGGCAACGACAGCCCGCAAACGGGGCAAGCGAACCTTTCGGAGAATACGACGGACTGACTGTCGGTCGGACGGTCGGACGGTCGGATGGCCAGTGCGCCTGGTTGAC
>DASUVR010000211.1:0-13795 GCA_036378855.1 Gemmatimonadales bacterium
CTACCCGACATCGGGCAGCTGACCGCGCAGGCCAGCCGGATCGCAGGAGACGTGGCCGACGTCACCCAGCGGATCGGGCAGGCGTTCGACAGCACCGCGCTCAAGAACCTGCAGCAGAGCGTCAAGGATCTGGCGGCCATCTCCGCCCGGCTGGTGACATTCGCCCACGCTCAAACCGAACGCATGGACCGGGTCGGGCAGAATGTCGCGAACACGTCGGATGCATTCTCGGGCGTGGCCCGGACATTCGAGGGGGCGGTGGCTCGGCTGGACAGCGCAACCAATGACAATCAGCTGGGCGATATCCTGGAAAACTCCCGAAACTCGACGGCGGACATTCGCGCCGCCGCCGCCGATCTGCGCTCGGTCATGGCGGCGGCCCGTTCGAACGAAGCCAGCCTGGTGCGCGTGGTGCAGGCAGCGGACTCGCTGATGACCCGCTTGCAGGGCGGCAGCGGCACGATCGGCCTGCTGACCAGCGATTCTTCATTGTATCTGGAGACCACGAAAACTGTGGTGCAATTTCGCGAGCTCATCAAGGCCATCGAGGCTGACCCCAAGAAGTATCTCAAGATCTCCGTCTTCTGATGAGTAAACGTCGCGCCGAGCTGGAGGTGAGCGCCGGGGGAATCGTGTTCCGTCGCATTCCGGGGGAGGCACCCCGATATCTGTTGATCCGCGACTCCTACAACAACTGGGGCTTCCCCAAGGGGCACCTCGAAGGAGAGGAGTCACCGGCCGAAGCCGCCCTCCGGGAGACGGCCGAGGAAACCGGGCTCCAGCAGCTCTCGCTGCATGGGCCCATCAGGGTCATCGACTGGCACTTCCGGTTCCGCGGCCGCCATATCCACAAGTACTGCCACTTCTTTCTGTTCGAGAGTCCGGAAGGCGAGGTCTGTCCCCAGCTAGATGAGGGGATCACCGCCTGCCAGTGGAGACCATTGCCCGAGGCGCTGGAGATCCTGAGCTACGACAACGCGCGCGGTGTGCTCAAGCGGGCTGGTGAGATGGTGCGTACTCTGGTGGCGGTAGGGGCGGGGCGGAGTGGCGGAGGGGCGGAAGGGCGGAGAGGCGGAGAGGCGGAGGCGTCCCGAGCGGGACCGACGGAGAATCGACCGGAGGAAGGGGAGATCTCGGTTGAGCCAAGCGCTCTCCCCTCCACCCCTCCGACTCTCCGGCCCTCCGTCTGAAATGCCCGCGATTGCCGCGTTGCTGGAGAGTCGGGCCGCGCTGACATCGCTGCGAAGAAGCCTTCCCAGGGGCGGCCCCCGGGTGGTGACCTGCCGGAACTCGAGTGCTCTCCAACGTCTGATGGAAAAGCGGTTGATCGATGCGGTAGTCCTGGCGCCGCAACCGCTCCTCTTGCACGAGCTCTCCCAGTGGCGAGCGCGCCTTCCTCTTGTTCCGCTGGTCGCCTACGCGCCGTTTCGTCCCGACGACGGAGAGCTGCTCCTGGCCTGCCGCAATGCGGTTGCCGCCGTTGCCGTGGAGGGCGTGGACGATCCCATTGTCGGCGAGCTGGTCGTGCGGTCGTCCATGACCTCCGAGCGCCGGCGCGCCTTGGCCGATGGTCCGCGGGTGCTCCGGCTGACCGAGAAAATCCAGCGCGCCGCGTGGGACCTCCTGCTGGCGGAGGTGGAGTGTCCCATTCGGACCGGCGCGCTCGCCAAGCGGCTCCGGGTCAGCCGCGAACATTTGTCCCGGCAGTTTGGGGCAGGAGGGGCGCCGAACCTCAAGCGGGTGATCGATCTGACCCGGATCGCCTGCGCGGCCCAGCTGCTCGGCAACCCCGGCTACACCATCCCCACCGTGGTTCGGGTCCTGAACTTCGCATCCGCCGCCCACCTCGGCAGTACCGCGCGTCGCATAGCCAACGTGTCCATCCCGGAATTGGGGAAGTTGGGTCCGCGAGGTGTCCTCTCGGCCTTTGCGCGAGGGAACACCAGAAGCCGAGCCTGAGCCGCCGTTCCGCCGTTCCGCCGTTCCGCCCGTCTACCGCCCCACCATCATTGTGACTATTTTCACAAGCTATCTTGGAAGCCTACTTTTAGCCCCTGTTCGAGACCCATGGCCACTGAATCGATTCTGCGTCCCGGCGAGCTCAAGGAGATTCTGCTCCGGGAGATCGCGTCCGCGGACCTCACCACCGAAGATGTCAGCGAAGTCGGCACCGTGCTCGAGGTTCGGGACGGTGTCGCCCGTATCTATGGGCTCAAGAGTGCTATTGCCAGCGAGATGCTGGAGTTCACCGCCCGGGAGACCGGCGAGACTGTGGCCGGTCTGGTGCTGAATCTGGAAGAGGACAACGTCGGCGCCGCCATCATGGGCGACTACCTCAAGCTCAAGGAAGGTGATGAGGTTCGCCGGACGGGCCGCCTGCTGGACGTCCCGGTGGGGCCCGCCATGCTGGGTCGCGTGGTGAACGCTCTGGGTGAGCCGGTTGATGGTCGGGGACCGATCCAGGCCACCGGCCGCCGGCAGGTCGAGATGGTCGCGCCGGGCATCATCGTACGGCAGCCGGTGAAGGAGCCGTTGCAGACCGGCATCAAAGCGATCGACGCCATGATCCCAATCGGCCGAGGCCAGCGCGAGCTGATCATCGGCGACCGGGGCACGGGAAAGACCGCCATCGCGGTGGACACGATCATCAACCAGAAGGGCGCCGGCGTGATATGCGTGTACGTCGCCATCGGGCAGAAGCGCTCCACCGTGGCCAACGTAGTTGAAAAGCTCCGGAATGCCGGCGCCATGGAGTACAGCATCGTGGTGGTGGCCTCCGCGTCCGATCCCGCGCCCCTCCAGTACATTGCGCCTTACTCGGGCTGCGCCATCGCCGAGTACTTCATGTATGAGGAAGGAAAAGCGACGCTCTGCGTGTACGACGACCTGTCCAAGCAGGCGGCGGCGTACCGGCAGCTCTCCCTGATTCTTCGCCGCCCTCCGGGTCGCGAGGCGTATCCCGGCGACGTGTTCTACCTCCACAGCCGGCTGCTGGAGCGCGCGGCCAAGATCAACGAGAACGCGGAGACCATTCGGTTCGACCCCCGGATCAAGAAGCCGGGCGGCTCGCTCACCGCGCTTCCCATCATTGAGACTCAAGCGGGAGACGTCTCGGCATACATCCCGACCAACGTCATTTCCATCACCGACGGTCAGATCTTCCTCACCACCGACCTGTTTTACTCCAACGTGCGCCCGGCGGTGGATGCCGGCATCAGCGTGAGCCGGGTGGGCGGGAACGCGCAGATCAAGGCAATGAAGCAGGTCGCCGGACCGCTTCGGCTCAGCCTGGCCCAGTATCGCGAGCTGGAGGCTTTTGCGCAGTTCGGCTCGGATCTGGATGCCGCCACTCAGCGGCAGCTCCAGCGGGGCGCCCGTCTGGTCGAGGTGTTGAAGCAGCCCCAGTATCGCCCGGTGCCGGTCGAGAAGCAGGTGGTGATCATCTTTGCCGTGACCAACGGCTACCTGGATGACGTGGATGTGGCGCACATCCGGCAGTGGGAGGAGGACTTCCTGGACTATCTCGAGGCCAGCCACCCCGCGGTGTTGAGCGATATCCGAACCAAGAAGGCGCTGGACGATGACTTGACCAACCGGCTCAAGGCCGCGATCACCTCGTTCAAGCCAATGTTCGCGCCCGACCATGGCTAAGAGCCGGCAGCTCAAGGGCCGGATCCGCTCGGTTCAGAACACCCGAAAGATTACCCGGACGATGGAGCTGGTGGCCACGTCCAGGTTGAAGCGGGCGCAGGACCGGGTGGTGGGTGCGCGCCCGTACGCCGAGGCCTTGCGAGAGGTGATCGCCGATCTCTTCACTCCGGATCTAGCCGATCGGTTTCCTCTGCTGCGGCAGCCCGCGCCTCCGTCAAAAGGAGGTCCGCAGCGGGCCGCTCTCATTCTGCTCACTTCGAACCGGGGGCTCGCCGGCGGCTTCAACTCCAATCTCATCAAGGAAGCCCGCCGGCGGATCGAGGCGTTGGAGGCGGAGGGGTACACCGTCGATCTCTACGGGATCGGCAAGAAGGGCATCGGGTTCTTCAAGTATCTCGGACGCAAGCTTTCCCTGGAGAGAATGGATATCGGCGACCGACCGACCGCGGAGCACGCGGGAGAGATCGTCGCCCCGTTGATCGAGTCGTACTCCGCGGGCGAGCTGGGCACGGTGGAGCTGGTGCAGGCCCGGTTCATCAGTGCGCTGCAGACGCCGCCTACCACTATTCGGATTCTGCCGGTCGAGCAAGTCGCCGGGCAACGCCGGAGCGGGGCGGGGCATGATGAGCCGAAGATGGTGGCCAATTACCTACTGGCGCCGAGTGCCGAGGCAATTCTGCAGGAGCTGCTCCCGCTGTACGTGAGAAACATGGTGTATCGCGGCCTGGTCGAGACGGCGGCGGCCGAGCACGGTGCCCGGCGCACCGCGATGAAGAACGCAACCGACAATGCTGGCGAGATCCTCGAGCTGCTGAAGCGCACCTACAATCGTCAGCGGCAAGCGCAGATCACCCAGGAAATCTCCGAGATCGTAGGGGGCGCGGCGGCGTTGCAGGGGTAAGGTGGACCCGTTGTCACCCTGAACGAACTGAAGGGGCAAATCTCCGCTTCGGCTCCTTCGCGGCGGTCAGGATGACATATCACACTGAGATGAGAGACATACGATGGCTACTGCGATAGCAACCGAAAAGGTCGGCGCCGGAAAGACCACGGAAAGGAACGTCGGGCGGGTGGTGCAGGTGATTGGCCCGGTGCTCGACGTGGAGTTCGAGCCGGAGCACCTGCCCGAGATCTATAACGCGCTGGTCATCGAAGACAGCAGCGGCCCGGTGCCCGTCCGGCTGACCGCAGAGGTGCAGCAGCACATCGGACAAAATCAGGTGCGCGCGGTGGCCATGAGCACCACCGACGGGGTTACCCGCGGGATGCAGGTTACGGACACGAATAGCCCCATCACCGCCCCCGTGGGCGAGGCGGCGCTGGGCCGCATTCTCAACGTGCTGGGCGAGCCGGTCGACGGTGGACCTCCGCTGCCCAAGGACACCGAGCGGTGGCCCATTCACCGGGAAACCCCGAAGTTCACCGATCTCGAGCCCAAGACCGAGATCTTCGAGACCGGAATCAAGGTCATCGACCTGATCGCCCCGTTTGTGAAAGGCGGCAAGATCGGTCTGTTCGGGGGCGCCGGCGTAGGTAAGACCGTGGTGATTCAGGAGCTGATCAACAACGTGGCCAAAGGCCACGGAGGCCGGTCGGTGTTCTGCGGAGTGGGCGAGCGGACCCGCGAGGGCAATGACCTCTATCTCGAGTTCAAGGAAGCGAAGATTCTCGAGAACGTGGCGTTGATCTACGGACAGATGAACGAGCCGCCCGGCGCCCGGCTCCGGGTGGGACTGACCGGCCTCACGGTGGCCGAATACTTCCGCGATGTGCAGGGGCAGGACGTGCTGCTCTTCATCGACAACATCTTTCGGTTTACCCAGGCCGGCTCCGAAGTTTCGGCACTGCTCGGGCGGATGCCGAGCGCCGTGGGATACCAGCCGACACTGGCCACCGAGATGGGTGACCTGCAGGAGCGGATCACCTCGACCAAGAGCGGATCGATTACCTCGGTGCAAGCGATCTACGTTCCAGCCGACGATTTGACCGATCCGGCTCCGGCAACCGCGTTTGCCCATCTCGACGCGACGGTGGTGCTCTCCCGCGCCATTGCCGAGCTGGGCATCTATCCCGCGGTAGACCCGCTGGACAGTTCGAGCCGTATTCTCGATCCGCAATACGTGGGACAGCGGCATTACGACGTGGCCATCGGCGTGCAGCGAATTCTGCAGCGCTACAAGGCGCTGCAGGACATCATCGCGATCCTCGGCATGGATGAGCTGAGTGAGGAAGACAAGCTCATTGTGGCCCGGGCCCGCCGCATCGCGCGATTCCTCTCTCAACCATTCTTTGTCGCCGAGCAGTTCACCGGTTTCCCCGGCAAGTACGTCAAGCTGGAGGACACGATCTCGAGCTTCGAGCGCGTGGTCTCGGGCGAGTTCGACAGTTTGCCGGAGCAAGCCTTCTACATGCAGGGCGGCATCGATGACGTGATCGCCCGCGCCAAACAGCTCGCGAGCGGGTGATGCAGGTCACGGTGATCTCTCCTGAGGCGTCTATGTTCGACGGTGAGGCGGACGCGCTGGTAGTGCCCGCCTTTGACGGACAGGTCGGCATCCTGCCGAACCACGCACCGTTCATGACACTGCTGGGTGAGGGTTCTCTGACGGTCCGTCACGGTGAAACCGTCAGTCGCTTCTCCATACGTGGTGGATTCCTGCAGGTCGTCGACAATCGGGTGCGCGTGGTCACCGAACACGTACAAGGAGAAAGTCATGCGTCGTAAGCTCTGCGGCGGGATCCTGGTGGCAGCGGCGGTCGCACTGTGGGCAACCGATTCGGCGGCTCAGGAGACCGGAACGCCGATGTTCAAGGCGCCGTATCGGACCTTCACCAATTATGAGTTCGGCGCTGCGTTTTCTGATCCGGGCGAAGGAGTGTCCTACGCCATGGAAGGGTTCTATTCCTACGGAAAGGGACCTTACGACTTTAGCCTTCGGGGTGGCTGGTCTGAATTGTCCGATCAAGCCAACGGCGTGGACATTGGGGGCGGCACTCGCGTTCTCCTTGGCGGAGATTTCCGTACCCGCATCCTCCAATACAGTGAGAGCTTCCCACTCGATGGAGCGCTCACCGTAGGCATAGGCGCGAACGTGGGTGATGGCCCTGACGCTTATTACGTTCCGGTTGGCTTCTCGGTCGGCCGGCGTTTCGACCTGGAAAATTCCAAAACCACCTTCACTCCCTATGCCCATCCCGTGATCGTCCCGACCTTCGGCGGCGGCGATAGCAACGTGGATTTTGCGCTGGGTTTAGGTGTGGACGTGCGGTTCAGCCAGAACTTCGGGATGCGGGTGAGTGGTGGCGTGGGTGACATCGAGGGCCTGGGCATAGCAGCAACGTACATCAAATAGTCTCCGCCCTCAGTGCTCCGCCCGTCCGCGATGTCGCGGGCGGGCGTTTGCATTGGGGCAGGGGTCGGACTAGCTTCTGGCGCGCCGCCCCAACGGCGGAGTTTCCGCTTACTCTGGAGACGACGATGAGACAATGCGCCCAGGCCGCTCTCGCAATCGCGAGCCTGACGCTGTGCCTCACCGCCGGCAACTCGGTGGCAGAGGCTCAGGTTCGCGGCATCCCGGTGAATAACAGCGGTGTCGCCTCCGGTATCGCGCTCTACGGCGACGTGGGCTTTCCTGATGAGGAGGCCGGCAAGGGCACCGCCTACGCCCTGACGGGCCGTGCCGGCTTTGGAGCTTTCGGTGCCACCGCCATGATATCCACCTTCGATCCTGAAGGAAACGGTGACAGCGATGTGTCGCTGGGCGCTACACTCAACTACCGAATAATCGGCGCTCCGCTCGTTCCGCTCTCGGCCACGCTTCAGGCTGGAATTGGGTACTCCAAACCGGATCTCAGCATACTCCCTGACGATGAGACCGAGCTGCGTTTTCCAATTGGGCTGGGATTTGCCTTGACCATTCCCAATCCTGCGTTGACGATCCGACCGTGGATCGCTCCCCGGGTAGACGTGGTCAAGGTATCCGGAGGCGGCGTGTCCGAGACGGAAACCAATTTCGGGCTGGGCGGCGGAGTCGAGTTCAATCTGCTGAATGGCTTTGGGCTACACGCGGCGTATGACCGCGTCTTTCTCGAGGGGGGAGACCCCAGCGTCTTCGGCGTGGGCGCGCACTACGCTTTCCGGATTCCCGGTCTGTGATGCTTCGGAGGGGTCGGCCGGCATTCTCCACCTTGATCCTTACCGCCTTGCTCCTGGTCGGCACCCTGACCGCCTGCGCTGAAACGTTCGACGCTGCCAGGCTAGGTGTGCCGATCACCATGGCTGCCTCGGCCGACCAGCCGTTACAAGGAACCCGGTTCCAGGTGAGGTCCCACGCCGTCTTTGCCTTTTGGGGTGTGGCCAAGCTCAAAGAACCGTCTTTGAGAAAAGCGCTTGCGGCCCAACTCGCTGGAGGCACTGCCGTTGGCGAGCTCCGGATCACCGTGCATAGCCGCTTTCCCGACGTGCTGGTCACGATTTTGACTGCAGGTCTGCTGGTGCCGAGGAGCGTAACTTTCGAGGGCGTGATCGTGAAATAAGCCGGGCGAGCAGGTCGGCGGTTTGCTCCGAAGCACCCATTCCTGAATTCACCACCTCCAGAGCCCTTGCGCCCTGTGTCTCCCGGGCGGCCTCATCGCTGATCCAGCCCTGCCACTGCGCGCGTAGAGCCTCGGCCGCGGGATCCGGGCGTTGGTCCCCCAATGCCTGGGCTGCGCCGGCCTGAAGCAGCAGCCCGGCATCTCGACTGTTCTGCCAGCGGGGGCCAAACACGACCGGCAGTCCCCACGCCGCAGGCTCGAGCACGGAGTGGAGACCAGCTCGCCCGAAACCGCCTCCCACGTACGCCATTGTGCCCGCACCGTACAGCGTGGCGAGCACCCCGACTCGATCGCCCAGGATTATGGAATCACGTTCGGTTGCGCTCCCCAGCCGGATGGGGTGGGGCAGCCCGGCCCCGCGCGTATTTCGCTCCACCCGGGCAAGGTGTGCGGCGGTGGGCTCGTGCGGAACGAGAATCAGCTTTGCGTCGGGTTGCTCACGCAAAATCCCGGCGAACGCCCGGAGGAGAACGGCCTCGTCCTCCGGCCAGGTCGAGCCCGCTACCAGGGTGGGCGCTCCGTCTCCCAGACGGAGCAAGGGATCGTCGGGCGCAACTCCCTTCACCCGCGCAACCACGCTATCGAAACGCGGATCGCCCAGAACCTGGATCCGATCCGGAGCAACGCCCAGCTGCTCCAGCCGGAGCGCATCATCTGGAGAGATCGCAGCGGCTACGGTGATGGCGCGGTACCCCGGTTCCAGCAGCCTCCGAGCCAGCCAGCGAAGACGACTGCTGCCCGGGCTTACCGTGGCGGCGATGAGAGCCAGGTCAGCCCCGGCGCCGGCGGCTCGAGTGGAGAGCTCGGGCCAGACGTCGAGCTTGGCGAAGACCAGCAGGTCCGGCTGAAGCTGCTGCAGCAGCCGATCCACGTTTTCGGGAAGATCGTACGGGAGATAGTCCGAAGCATCCGACGGTATTCCCTTCGCCAGCGCCTCAGCGGAGGGACTGAAGTGGGTGTACACCATCTGGCACTCGGGGCAACGGCGGCGGAGCGCGAGCAACACACTTTCCGCCTGCCGGCCCTCTCCCACCGAGGCAGCATGAAACCAGACCAGTGGCCGGTTCGGGTCCCGGTGCGATCGCGACCAGTCCAGCAGCCGTGCACCCGCAGCCGATCGGGCACGCACTCCGGCCCTGATCCGGGGGCGCAGGAAACCCAATGCGGGAGCCACCGCCACGCCGAGACGAACGGCTGCTCGATAGGCTCCCGAAGTGGACGGCATGGCGCAATGTTGCGGGCATCCATTCCAAACGGAAGAGGCTTGCAGCGCGGCGGCAGATCTTGCTACAATTATTACGGCAGTACCATGTTCCACCTGCAACCGAGGAGGTGATCCATTGTCTACAGAGTCAAGGGTCGCCTGCGGCCGTTAGTTAAAGCTGCACGCTAGGACCCAGGCGACACTTCGAACCTGGGGGGGCCGCTGGAGCGGCCCCTTTTTTTCATGACGCCCTCAACCCACCTCGCTGTTCCCGCCAACTACTGGCGCCTGGCCCGGTCGCCCCGATACAGCCTGACCTTTGCCTTCCCCCTCCTGGTCGCCTATGAAGCCCTGGCGCTTCTGCTTTCCCGGCTGGAGATGGTGCGGGTCCGAAACGGGGCGGATGTGCTGCTGAAGGAACTTTTCGTCGGCCTGGGTGGCCGGTACGGATTGGCCGTATTTGGCCTGATATTGGTGGGTGGCGGAGCCGCGCTGATTGGCAGAGACATTCGCCGCTCGGGTGGAATTCGACTCCGCTACTTCGTGTTGATGGCGGCTGAATCCATCGGCTACGGTCTGGTCTTTGGCCTTGTGGTTGGCAGGCTGACCGGTCTGCTGCTTCCTCGCCTGGCCTTCGCCCCGGCAGCCCTTGGTCTTCCCGCTCAGGTGATGGTGTCCCTGGGAGCCGGCATTTATGAAGAGCTGGTGTTCCGGGTCCTGCTGGTTTCAGGGCTGATGCTGATCGGAAGGAAGGCATTCGGCTGGTCGCGGCAGGGTGCCGGCCTCTTCGCGGTAGTCCTGGGCGCTCTCATCTTTTCGGCGTTCCACTACGTGGGCGCCTACGGCGAGCAGTTTGCGCTGGCCTCGTTCACTTTTCGCGCCATCGCCGGTCTTCTCTTCAGCGCGCTCTACCTGCTGCGCGGGTTCGGGATAACCGCCTGGACCCACGCGTTGTACGATATTTTTCTGGCGCTGTAGCGGGGAATCAGCGCTTGCCCGACTTCACCCGGTACACCGAATCCAACACCTGCCGAAACACCTCGATCGGCAGCGCACCCTCCAGCAGACCACCCTCGATGTAAAACGTGGGCGTGCTCGTGGCGCCGGACCGTGCCGCCCCCTCCGCATCAGCCCGCACGCTGTTCAAGGTCTCCGGAGAGTCCAGGCAGCTGAGCAGGGCCGGCTTCGACAGTCCGGCCGAATCGGCCAGGGACACGAAGAAGGGACCGGGCTCCTTCAGCGGCGCCCAGGTCTCCTGATACTTGAACAGGAGATCGTGCATCTTCCAGAACCCCTGCTGCTGAGCGGCGCACATGCCCAGCTGAGCCGCGGCAGCGGCATGCTGATGCACGCTGGTGAGGGGATAGTTGATGAAGACCCAGCGCACCTTGCCGGTCGCGATGTAGTCGCGCTCCAGCCGGGGAAAGGTCTCCTCCACAAACTGGCGGCAGTAGGGACACTGGAAGTCGGACATCTCGTAGACCGTCACCGGCGCCTTGCTCGATCCCTTGGTGCGGGCATTCAGCGCAGGGGTGGTCTGGGCCCTGACCGGCAAGCCCGCGACGGCGAGTACCAGCGCTCCGACGAAGGTCCTTGAGAACACTGCCATTGCCATCTCCTAATAGCGCGGTCGACGCCGGCCGGTGCGGCTGGACAAGAGGACGGTATCCTCCTGAACCGGGACGTTCCAGTACCACTCGGCGTTGGGGTCGCTGGTGTCCCAGGCCCGAGCATAGATCCACCAGCGGCCGGACGGCAAGGTAAGATGGGCCCATCCGGTCGAGCCGGTAGTATCGGTGACCGCATCACGACCCTGAGATCGAGCCAGGTTCTCGACGATGCTGTCGTACCCTCGGTAGGTGCTATCTTCCCACCGTCGAACTGCCGCGCGGGGCGCCTCGCTCCGGCTGACGAACTCGACCCGGGCACGATCGAGCTCACTGCGGGCGCGTTCGACTTGCCGGTCGAGTGATCGGATGGAATCTGCCAGCTGCTTGAGCTGTGGGGAGCTGGCGCTCGACCCGCTGACCCGGCCGGTGCGCAGCCGATCGAGCGAATCCCGGAGCTGCGAAGCCCGGTAGGAGATATCGGTATAGCGGGTAAACGGGCCTCGGAACTGGGCGAAGAGCGTGTCGAGCGTAGCGGTTTGCGGCCGGGGAGATCGGGCTCGAGCTTCCAAACTGGCAAGGATACTGTCTCGATCATAGGGCAGCGCGATGATGCCCACTCCTGCGGCGGGCGTCTCCTGTGATTCCGCGTCGGGAATCGAGACCCGAACCGCGATTTCTCGATCGCTGTGGCATGCGCCGAGAACCGCCGTTACCAGACAAAGTGCCACCGCGCTTCGCAGCGTCAGGAGACTCATGGGTGTGGAAACGGTGAACGCGCCGGCACGGGGAGACAGTTTGAGAGGTACACGGGCCAAAGCTATCGCCCTCTGGATAGGGCTTCAACTCGGCGCGGGTCTCTCTCCCGCGGTTTCCGCCAGCTGGGCCCAGGCAACCGCCGTCGATTCGCTGGTCCCACCCCAGCCGGTGGGCTACGTGAACGACTTTGCTTCGGTGGTATCGGCCGATGCCGCCCAGAGCATGGACGACCTGATCCGGCGATTGCAGGGCGTAACCGGAGCCGAGTTGGCCGTGGTGACCCTGCCCAGCATCGGCGATCGGGAAGCCTCAGAGGTGGCGCTGGCTATTGGCCGGAAATGGAAGGTGGGAGCCAAGGCCGAGATCGGAGATGCGCGGCGCAACGCGGGTCTGGTGCTCCTGCTCGTACCTCGGCGTGAGGGAGATCCAAACTCGGGACAGATCCGGATCGAAGTGGGGCAGGGGCTCGAAGGCATTATCACCGATGCTGCTGCCGGCCAGATCCGCGATCTCATGCGGCCGGATTTGTCCCAGGGCAACTACAGTGAAGGATTATTGCTCGGAGTTCGGGCGCTGGCCAGCCTCATTGCGCGGGGCTACGGCGTGTCCGACACGACGCTCACCGCATATCAGCCTCCCGTCGGCTCGGGAGGAGGTAGTCCCACCGGCGGCAGCCTGCTGCCTCTGCTCCTCATGATCTTCTTTCTGCTGATGATATCCGGCGCGTTTCGCGGCGGTCGGCGCAGAAGGAGCGGGATATATTGGGGTGGGCCGTGGATCGGTGGCGGTTGGGGCGGCGGTGGAGGCTTCGGTGGAGGCGGCGGTGGGTTCGGTGGATTCGGTGGCGGAGGTGGATTCAGCGGCGGCGGCGCCGGGGGACGATTCTGATGCGGGCTACAGTATCACGCGTGGTCGACCCATTCCTCACCGAGGTAGATCGGGTGGCCGGTGCCGGGTACAGTGCGGTGCTCTATGGCTCAGCCTCCCGGGGTGACTACATCCCGGGACGCTCCGATGTCAATCTGATGCTGGTGCTCGACGAGGTGACCACGCCCACGCTGCGCGCACTGGGACGCGCCTTTGCCATCTGGCGCAAGTCGACGCCGGAGCCCCCACTGGTGATCAGCCGGACCGAGTGGACCCGTGCCACGGATGCTTTTCCGATCGAGATCACCGACATGCGCCTGTCCTACCAGGTGCTGCGTGGGGCCGACCCGCTCCAGGGAGTCCAGGTGGACACCGGTGACCTCCGCAAGGCGCTGGAACGAGAGTTCCGGGGCAAGCTGCTCCGGCTCCGACAGGGTTATGCCACCTATGCTCCCGAGCCCGCGGCGCTCGGCAAGCTCGGTCTGGAGAGCGCCGCCACGATTCTCGTCCTCCTTCGCGGCGTGCTTGCAGCTCTGGGACGGCCGGTTCCCGTCGATTCCACGGAGTTGGGCCACGCTGCTGCCGGTGCGATCGGCTTCGAGCCCGAGCACCTGCTGCATGTGGTACGGCATCGGGCCGACCGGGAGTGGCGTTGCGGAGCACCTGAATTCGAAAACTACATGAACGCGGTGGAGCAGACGGCACAGTTCGTCGATCAACTCTAGCAGGGAGATCAGGAATGCGGCGCGCCTCCAGAATGTATTTATCCCTCCTCACCACGGCTCTGTTCCTGGCCGGCTGCGGATACAATCAGATCCAAACGCTGGATGAGCGGGTGAACCAGGCTCAGGGACAGATCCAGACCCAGTTGCAGCGGCGGGCGGACCTCATCCCCAATCTGGTGAACACGGTGAAGGGCGTAACCAAGCAGGAGGACACAGTGTTCATCTCGATCGCCAATGCGCGAGCGCGGCTCGGGGGCGCCATCCAGTCAGGCAACGTGCGTCAGATGGCCGCCGCGGATTCGGTGCTCTCCCAGGGGCTGGGCCGCCTCTTGGCCATCGCCGAGAACTATCCTCAGCTGCAATCCAGCCAGAACTTCCGCGATCTC
>DASUVR010000212.1:0-13465 GCA_036378855.1 Gemmatimonadales bacterium
GTTGCCTTGGCCTTGCTGACGCCCAGTTGCTTGGCAACCGCGGCGACAAGGTCCTGCTTATTCACGGAAATTCCTTGCTGGTGAAATTGTGCTGGCACCTGAAGCCAGAACAACCTACAACAACGCCGTCTGATCTTCGTCCCGGCGGGGCACCTTGTGACAGTGGCGGCAGCGCGCCTGATAGCTCTCCCGCCCTCCGATCATAATGGTCGGTGAGTCGTACCGGGCCGGCTTGCCATCGATCAGTCGCTGATTGCGGCAGGCGGGATCACCACAGAGCACGCAAATGGCTTGCAGCTTGTCCACCATTTCGGCCACGGCCATCAGATCTCCCATCGAGCCGAACGGCTGTCCCCGGAAATCGGTGTCGGTACCGGCCAGGATCACCCGCACACCGCGG
This sequence comes from Gemmatimonadales bacterium, assembly GCA_036378855.1. GTDB lineage: Bacteria > Gemmatimonadota > Gemmatimonadetes > Gemmatimonadales > GWC2-71-9 > CAVVWJ01. Next base: position 401 of record DASUVR010000212.1, read on the forward strand.
CCGGCAAGTTCCGTCGCCACCGGGACGATTTGCGGGTCCAGGAACTGCGCCTCATCGATGGCGATAATCTGGGTGTCCTGCCGCACCAGCCTGAAGATTTCGGCGGCCGAGTCGACCGGGCTGGCCTCTAGCTCGGTGCCGTCATGACTGGAGACGCTGTACAGCCCGGTGTAGCGGCTGTCGAGATGAGACTTGAAGACCTGGACCCTGCGGCGGGCGATAGTGGCTCGCCGGATCCGGCGAATGAGCTCCTCGCTCTTGCCGCTGAACATCACTCCGCTGATGACCTCGATCCACCCCGGCTGTGCCCCGTAGTTCATTGCCGTCCTGGCCGTTTTGTTCTGAGTGATTGCCGTGAAGAGGGCAAGATGCAGGGTCGGGGGTCAAGGGTCTAGAGCCCTCTCGCGGGTCCTCGACTCTAGACTCCGGACCCTTGACTCTAGACCTTCCACCATGCTTTCCGTTGCTCTGACAGGAAACATCGGCGCAGGCAAGTCGACCGTCGCGGAGCTCTTCCGTGGCTGGGGAGCCACCATCATAGACGCCGACCAGCTCGTCCGTGAGGCCCAGATGCCGGGGCAGCCGGCCTTGCTGGAAGTCGCCGGCCGGTTCGGCCGGCAGATGATCCGTCCCGACGGGACTCTCGACCGTGCCAGGCTCCGGACCGCCGTTCTGGCGGATCCGACGGCCTTGGAAGCGCTCAACGCCATCATGCATCCGGAGGTGCACCGACGCAGGCGGGAGCTTCTGGCCCAAGCGCAAGAGCGGGGAGATCGGATCGTCGTCAGCGACATTCCTCTGCTGTTCGAAGCGGCCGATCCTTCGGAGTTCGACGCGGTGGTGCTGGTCGACGCTCCGGAGTCGATCCGCCGGCAGCGCCTGCGACAGTCACGCTCCCTCCCGGAGCACGAGCTCGACCGACTCATCGCTGTTCAGCTGCCGGCGGACACGAAACGGCTCCGCAGCGATTATGTCATTGAAAATGAGGGGGATCACCAGGCACTGGAACGGTCAGCAGCATCGGTATGGGAGGCTCTGCTCGCGCGCGCTTGACCTCCTCCCTCGCCCCGCCTATCCTCCGACGCGCCACCACATTGGAGAGCTGCACGTGTCGAACGTGCCGGACGACCTGGGGTACACCGCTGAGCACGAGTACGTCGCGCGCACCGACGATCCCGCCGTGGTCAAGATCGGTATCACCGACTATGCGCAAGGTGAGTTGGGCGACGTGGTCTTCGTTCGCCTCCCCAAGACGGGCGAGCGTTTGGATGCCCACCAGAGCTTCGGCGAGATCGAGGCGGTCAAAGCCGTGTCCGAGCTCTACAGCCCGCTGGCCGGGGAAGTGGTCGAGATCAACGAAACGCTGGACGGTGACTCTGGAGTGGTGAACCGGGATCCATATGGTGACGGATGGATGATCAAGCTTCGGGTCGCCAGCCCGGGCGATCTCAAGAACCTTCTGACCGCCAAGGCCTATCGATCCCATATCGGCGAGTGACAGCAGGGCCAATGCTACCAGAAACGGTTACGTCCGTCACATGGGCGATCCATGACACATGATGCCTCGAGAGCGTGGTTCTCGAGGCGTTTTGCTATGTCGTTGAGGAGCGAGGATGGCTTACAGACTTTCTCAGGATGAGATCAAGGTGACCAGCATCCTTGGTCGGAAGCTGAGTACCCCCACGCTGGACGTTCTGCACCCCTCTCACTTCGCCTATCGCCACATCGGGCCTCGTCGGGCCGATGTGGAAGAGATGCTGGACCTGCTCGGCTATCCCTCGCTGGAGAGCTTCATCGATGCGGTGGTTCCTGAGGAAATCCGGCTCCGGCGGCCGCTGGCCCTCCCTCCCGGCCGAAGCGAGCGAGAGGTGCTTCAAGCCCTGCGCGGCCTGGCCGGGATGAACCGGGTGTTTCGGTCCTATATAGGAATGGGATACGCCGGCTGCTTCACTCCGCAGGTCATCCAGCGCAATGTGCTGGAGAACCCGGGTTGGTACACCGCCTACACCCCCTACCAGGCGGAGATCGCTCAGGGCCGGTTGGAGGCGCTGCTCAACTTCCAAACCGTCGTATCCGACCTCACCGGGCTCGAAGTCGCGAACGCGTCATTGCTCGATGAGGCCACCGCCGCTGCCGAGGCGATGAACCTGAGCCTGGCGGTGCGCGGTTCGAAAGGCGAGCCGGCCTATCTGGTGGATGAGCGCTGTCACCCTCAGACCATCGCCGTCGTCCGCACCCGGGCCGAGGCGCGCGGCATAAATGTGCTCGTGGCGGATCCCGCTACGTTCAACTTCAAGGCCGAGGTGATCGGTGCGCTGGTGCAGTATCCGGCAACCGACGGCGAGATCCGTGACTTTCGCGCCCTGTGCGAGCGGGCCCACGAGGCCGGCGCGCTGGTAACCGCAGCCACTGACCTCCTCAGCCTGACCGTGCTGACGCCTCCGGGCGAGTGGGGCGCCGATGTGGCGGTGGGAAACAGCCAGCGGTTCGGCGTTCCCATGGGATATGGCGGGCCTCACGCCGCGTTCTTCGCTACCAGGGAGGCCTACAAGCGATACCTGCCGGGCCGAATCATCGGGGTATCGAAGGACCGGGACGGCCGTCCAGCTCTCCGGATGGCACTTCAGACCCGCGAGCAGCACATCCGGCGGGACAAGGCCACCAGCAACGTCTGCACGGCTCAGGTGCTGCTTGCCGTCATGGCCAGTATGTATGCGGTCTACCACGGGCCTGCCGGGCTCCGCCGCATCGCCGAGCGGGTGCACGCCCGAACAGTGATCCTGGCCAGTGCTCTTCGCCGGCTGGGCTATCGCGTGGTCTACGACGATTTCTTCGACACGATTTGCGTCGAGGTGGAAGGCTGGGCGCTGCCCCGGCTGATGGACGCCGCCCGGGTCCGGAACATCAACCTGCGGCAGCTGTCGGCCACTCGGCTCTGCGTAGCGCTCGATGAAACCGTCACCCTTGGCGATGTCGCGGACCTGATCACCATCTTCTCGCTCAATGAAGCGCTCCCGTTCATGCTGGAGGATATCGGCACCAAGCGGGAACGTGCCATTCCCAAGTTGCTCACCCGGACCAGCTCCTATCTCGAACACCCGGTGTTCCACCGGCACCATTCCGAAACCGAGATGCTCCGCTACATCAAGCGGTTGGAGGCGAGAGACCTGTCACTTACCTCGGCGATGATTCCGTTGGGGTCCTGCACCATGAAGCTCAATGCAACAACCGAGATGATGCCGGTGAGCTGGAGAGAGTTCAACCGGCTGCACCCGTTTGCTCCGCGGGATCAGGCCGCAGGATACCAATTGCTCTTCAACCAGCTGGAATATCAGCTAGCCGAGATCACCGGATTCGCCTCGGTGTCGCTGCAACCCAATGCCGGGTCCCAGGGCGAATACGCCGGACTTCTCGTCATCCGGGCCTACCACCGCTCCCGGGGCGAATCGCACCGCACCACCTGCCTCATTCCCCAGTCGGCCCACGGAACCAATCCCGCGAGCGCGGTGATGGCCGGCATGCAGGTCGTCGCGGTTAAGAGCGACGCCCGGGGCAACATCGATCTGGAAGACCTGAAGGCCAAGGCGGCAAAACATCATGAGACCCTGGCAGCGCTGATGATCACCTATCCCTCGACGCACGGAGTGTTCGAGGGGTCAGTCCGCGAGATTTGCCGGGTTATCCACGAGCACGGGGGCCAGGTGTACATGGATGGCGCCAACATGAACGCGCAGGTGGGTCTCTGCCGTCCGGGCGACATCGGAGCCGATGTGTGCCACCTGAATCTTCATAAGACATTTTGCATTCCTCACGGCGGCGGAGGACCCGGCATGGGGCCCATCGGCGTCGCGGCGCACCTGGTGCCGTTTCTGCCAGGGCACCCGATCGTGGATCTGGACCACTCGGCCGCCTGTGGCACGGTATCGGCAGCTCCATGGGGAAGCGCGGCCATCCTGCCGATCTCCTGGGCCTACATTGCCCTCATGGGGTATGACGGTCTGAGCGAAGCCACTCAGATCGCCATTCTCAACGCCAACTATGTTGCCCGCCGGCTGGCCGACCACTATCCCCTGCTCTATACCGGACAGAATGGATTGGTGGCCCATGAGTGCATTATCGATACCCGGCCCTACAAAGCTTCGGCGGGGGTCGATGTCGAGGACATTGCCAAGCGCATCATCGACTACGGTTTTCATCCCCCTACGGTCTCCTTCCCGGTGCCCGGGACCCTCATGGTCGAGCCTACCGAAAGCGAATCAAAGGAGGAGCTCGACCGATTCTGCGACGCACTGATTTCCATCCGGGAGGAAATTCGGGAGATCGAGGAGGGGCGGGCCGACCGGGAAAACAATCTGCTCACCAATGCTCCCCACACCCTGGAGCAGGTCATCTCGGACAGCTGGGACCGGCCGTATCCCAGGGAGCGCGCGGCCTATCCCTCACCCGAAGTGAGGCAACACAAGGTGTGGCCCACGGTAGGCCGCATCGACAGCGCCTACGGAGATCGCAACCTGGTGTGCAGCTGTCCTCCAATCGAGGCCTATGGAGCCTAGCTGGCGGCTGTGGATCGATGAGACTGCCCGGCCCGGATGGACCAACATGTCCATCGACATGGCCCTCCTGGATCGAGCCGAGCAGCAGGCCGAAAGCTGGTTCCGGCTGTATCGGTGGGACCCAGGCTGCCTGTCGTTTGGCCGCCACGAGCCGGCGTCACGGCGCTACGATGCAGAACGCATCCGACTCCTGGGTATCGATGCAGTAAGACGTCCAACCGGTGGCCGTGCCGTATGGCACCAATCGGAGCTGACCTACGCCGTCGCGTGTCCCTGCTCCCGATTCCCCTCCCTGCGAGACGCATACCTCGAGATTCACCGGCTCCTGGCGGAGGCGCTGCTGAGCGTCGGCATCGAGGCAGCCCTTGCCCCGCGCAGCCGCACACCGTCACTGGATGCGGGGGCCTGTTTTTCCCAGCCAGCTGGAGGCGAGGTGTTGGTTCACGGCCGAAAAGTTGTCGGCAGCGCCCAGCTTCGACGCGGTCGGGCGCTGCTGCAACACGGGTCCATCCTGCTCCGCGACGAGCAGCACCGGGTCAGTGACCTCACTCAAGGCGGCTCGATCTCATCTCGCCCAATGCTCGAGGGCCTTACCCTGCTCGGGGGATTGGAACCTCGGGATCTCGCTGCCGCCGTAACCAAATCGGCCAGCATGCGCTGGGCTGCAGTTTCGGCTAGGCCGACGGAACCCAGCCGGGTCCTCGACCGAGCCACGGTGCACTACCCACAATTTCGATCCGCCGCGTGGACCTGGGCCCGATAGGCCGTCCTCTGTCCCGTATCCCGAGACTCAGAACGCAGGTCACACTCCTGCTTCTGCTTGCCGGGCAAGTTGCCGCTCAATCCAGCGATCAACGCAGCAGCATTGTCATTGCAGTGGGTGAGCAGGCCACTATCCCTATTCCAACGCTGATGGAAGGTCCCGCGGGAACCCTGGGCAACATGGAGCTGGCGGATCAGCTCTTTCTCCGGCTGGCCGGTCCGGGACCAACATTGCTGACCTCGGGTGATCGGGGCTTTGTGCCGCTCCTGGCTCGTTCCTGGACCCGGCGGGACTCAGTAACGCTGGCGTTCGACCTCGATCCTCGCGCCCGGTGGCAAGATGGAGCTCCGGTCACCTCGCGCGATGTGGTCTTCACCTTCGAGCGCGCCAAGAACCCGGCCATTGCTCCCCGACTGGTCGAGCTCCTGCGCAACGTGAGCTCGGTGACCGCGGAGGGAGATCACCGAGTGGTATTCCACTTTGCTCATCCTTACGCCGAGCAGCTGTACGACGCCACCTGGCACGTTGCGCCGCTGCCGGCCCATTTACTCGACACAATCCCGCCGGAAGCAGTGACGCATTCGGATTTCGTGGCTCATCCGGTGGGCAGTGGGCCCTATAAACTGGTGCGGATGGTCTCGGGGCAGTTTGTCGAGCTGGCAGCGAACGAGAGCTTCTTTCTGGGCAAACCCAGGATCGAGCGGGTGATCATTCGGGCTGCCACGGATCCGGACGCTCGGATCAACCTGCTGCTGAGCGGCCAGGCGGATGCCGTGAACAATGTGGTCCCACCACTGGACAACATTGAGCGGATCCAGGCCGACACCAGCTTGAGAGTGATCCCGGTCTCCTCACCCTCGGTGGGATTTCTGCTGTTCAATCAAAAAGACCCGCGCAACCAGGCTCAGCCTCACCCCATTCTCTCCGACGTTCGGGTCCGGCGGGCCATCACCCTGGGGCTCGATCGCCAGCTCTTGATCCATGCCGTGTACGGATCATACGCCCAAGTGCCCTACGGCCCGGTGTCGTCCATTCTCTGGATCCGAAACGGAGCACCCAAACCAGCCCGGCAGAATGCGGAGGAGGCCAAGCGGCTGCTCAGCGCTGCGGGATGGCGGGATACCGACGGCGACGGGGTTCGAGACCGGGAAGGGCGGCCGCTCAGGCTAACTCTGTCGCTTCCCACCACCAGCGCGGTCCGCCGAAAGCTCGCGGAATTAATCCAGGAACAGCTTCGCCAGATCGGCATCAGTCTCGAGCTGCAGCAAATGGAGTTTCCGCTCTGGGTCGAGCGTCGAACGGCAGGCAAGTTCGATATCGATTTCGCCGGCACAGTTCAGGATCCATCGCCCAGCGGCCTGACCCAGGGCTGGAGCTGTACCGGGGGGACCAACGTTGCCAAGTACTGCAATCCACGAACGGATTCGCTGCTGGACCTTGCCATCAACACCCGCCCCAGGGGCGATCCCGCGCAACCCTGGATCGCCGCATTGCGGCAGATCGAGGCAGACGCGCCGGCGACCTTTTTGTACACTCCCTTCTATGTATATGCCGTGAGGCGCCGGTTTCAGAACGTGAGCATCATGCCGGCCTCGTCCTGGCTGAGGCTGTGGGAGTGGTCGGATTCCCGATGAGAGGCTGGCTGCTACGCCGGGCACTCCAGGCGGTCGCGGTGCTCGCGATTGCGCTGACCCTGCTCTTCTTTCTGATGCGAGCGGCCCCGGGAGACCCGCTGTCGCGAGCCAGCGAGGTACGACCGCTGACTCCGGTCGAGCTCGCCGCCTTGCGAGCGCGGTACGGTCTGGACCAGCCGCTCGGCGCCCAGTACGTCTCGTTCATCAGCGGCCTGGTAAAGGGCGACCTCGGGGTTTCCATCGAGTACGCCCGGCCGGTAACAGCCCTGCTGGCCGAACGTCTGCCGGCAACGCTACTGCTGGGCGGCAGCGTTCTCCTGCTCAACTTTACCGTCGGACTCTGGCTTGGGGTGCGGCAGGCGGTGCGCCGTAACCGGCGGGAGGATCGATGGCTCACCGCCGTCTCCTTGCTGGGGTACGCCACACCCTCGTTCTGGCTGGGTTTGGTTCTCGCCTGGCTGGTGGGCATCAAACTGAGACTCCTCCCCGCTGCGGGCATGCAGGATCCCCTCCTGAGCTTCGATGCCAGCTTCGGCGTCAAAGCCGGCGACGTGCTGCGCCATCTGGTGCTGCCGGCTCTGACCCTCAGCGTGGTGAGCATCGCCGCAACCATGCGGTACCAGCGTACCGCCATGATCGAGGTCCTCCACCTGCCCTTCATGACGACCGCACGCGCCAAGGGATTGCCCGAGCGGGAAGTCATCTGGCGCCATGGATGGCGGAATGCGCTGTTTCCGGTGATTACGCTGTTCGGCCTCTGGCTCCCCATTCTGGTGACTGGGTCGGTGTTCGTTGAGGCTGTCTTCGCCTGGCCCGGGCTGGGCTCGCTGGCAGCCGCCGCGGTGTGGGGGCGGGATTATCCGGTCTTGATGGGAGCTTCCCTGCTGGTAGCCTGCCTGGTTGTGCTCGGCGGATTTCTCACCGACGTTGCCTACGCACTGCTGGATCCGCGCGTAAGACTGGCGTGAGGCCCGCATCCAGTGTGCTACAGGAGGCCTGGCGCAACCCGGCTGGACGGGTCGGGACAATTCTCCTTCTGGTCATCACTTTTAGCGCCGTCGTCGGGCCCTGGTTCCTCCCCGATCCATTGGCCCAACCCGACATTCTGGCGGGAAGCCTCCCACCTGGGCTTGGTCATCCTTTTGGAACCGACCAGCTGAACCGCGACGTTCTCGCGCGAGTCGTGACCGGAGCCAGGGTCTCGCTCAGTGTGGCTGTCCTCGCAGTAGGGCTTTCGGTGACGATCGGAGCTGCCGTGGGCCTGGTATCGGGTTACTGGGGAGGCATGGTGGACGCGGGGTTGATGCGGCTGGTTGACGGAGCCCTTGCCATCCCACGGTTGTTCATACTGCTGCTGGTGCTGGCCACCATGGAACGTGTGCCGCTACCGGCTCTCATTCTGCTGATCGGCGCCACCGGGTGGTTCGCCACCAGCAGGTTAGTGCGGGCCGAGGTCCTTCGTATCCGGGAAGAGACCTACGTCCGGGCCGCCGAAGCACTCGGGGCAAGACGGCGACACATTATCTTGCGGCATCTTCTCCCCAACACAATGGGACCTTTGCTGGTGGCAGCGACGCTCGGCGTTGGCGATGTGATTCTCCTGGAAGCGGGGCTGTCGTTCCTGGGACTCGGCGTCCAGCCGCCGACGCCGTCATGGGGGAGTATGGTTCTGGATTCCAAGGAAGTGCTGGTCAGCGCCCCCTGGGAGGGCATTTTCCCCGGGCTCGCTATCGTGATCACGGTACTCTCGGCCAATCTGGTCGGCGATGCGTTACGGGAAACCATCGACCCCCGCAGCGCATGACTCACGTACTGGAAGTGCAGAACCTCCGGGTGTCCTTTCCTGCCGATCACCGACGGGTGTACCCGGTTGACGGCGTGAGCTTCTGGCTCAATCGCGGGGAAACCCTGGCCCTGGTCGGCGAGTCAGGTTGTGGCAAGAGTCTCACCAGCCTGGCCCTCCTGCAATTGGTTCCGAGCCCGGGACAGATCGAGCCCGGCAGCGTGATTCGGCTGGCCGACACCGACGTGCTGGCGTTGCGGGGAGAGGCGCTCCGAAAGATTCGGGGCCGGCGGATCGGCATGATTTTCCAGGACCCGATGACCAGCCTCAACCCCGTGTTCAGGGTGGGCGATCAGATCATCGAAGGAATTCTGGCGCACTTCAAAATTCCCCGGGCCGAAGCTCGCGATCGCGCACTGCAGCTGCTCCAGGAAGTGGGAATTCCCGACCCAGTGGAACGGCTGAATGCCTACCCCCACCAGCTTAGCGGAGGAATGCGGCAGCGGGTGATGATCGCGATTGCGCTTGCCGCCGAGCCGGAAATTCTCGTGGCCGACGAGCCTACCACCGCACTGGACGTCACGGTCCAGGCACAGATTCTCGAGGTGTTGGACCGGCTCCGAGCCAGCAGAGGCATGGCCGTCCTTCTGATTACCCACGATCTCGGCATCGTGGCCGGCCGAGCCGACCGAGTGGCTGTCATGTACGCCGGGCAGATCATCGAGGAGGCGCCCACCCAGCTGCTGTTTGCCAATCCTTCCCACCCCTACACTCAGGGACTCTTTGCCTCGGTGCCCCGGATTACCGGGCCCCTCCGGCGGCTTACCCCGATACGGGGGAATGTGCCGGCCCCGTCAGCATGGCCCAGCGGCTGCCGCTTTCGGCCGCGCTGCCCCAAGGCTTTCGACAAGAGCGAGGAAGAGCCGCCGCTGCTTCCGGTAGAAGATGATCATCGGATGCGGTGTTGGCTGGCTGAGCGACATGGCTGATCTCGCCCCTCCTCTGCTCTCGGTACGAGATCTGAAGAAGTACTACCAGGCTGCCGGTCTATTCGGGCGGGCGGCTCCGCCGGTGCGAGCAGTGGATGGAGTCTCCTTCGAGATTGGCCGGGGCGAGACTCTGGCCTTGGTGGGAGAATCAGGTTGCGGCAAGTCGACGGTCGGCCGCACGATCCTGCGACTGCAGGAGCCCACCAGCGGAAGCGCAATCTTCGAGGGCGCCGATATCTTCGCACTGGACCGGTCCTCCCTCCGCGCCCTCCGAAGGCGGATGCAGATCATCTTTCAGGATCCTTACAGCTCGTTGAACCCGCGCATGTCCATCGGTGCCGCCGTGGCTGAAGGGATAGAGATTCACCGGCTCGCCCCTCGAAAGGAGATTCCGGAGCGGGTCAGCGCGCTCCTGCGCGAGGTGGGGCTCGACCCGGAATACGCTCGCCGATATCCCCACGAATTTTCCGGAGGCCAGCGACAGCGCATCGGGATTGCGCGGGCGCTGGCAGTACAGCCGGCATTCCTGGTGTGCGATGAGCCGGTATCCGCTCTCGACGTCTCGGTCCAGGCTCAGGTGCTCAATCTGCTCTCGGATCTTCAGCAGCAACGGGGACTCTCCTATTTGTTCATCGCCCACGACCTTGCCGTCGTGCGGCAGATAGCTCACCGCATTGCCGTGATGTACCTGGGCCGGATAGTGGAGGAAGGCTCCGCCGACCGGCTCCTGTCCAACCCACGTCACCCGTATACCGTGGCCCTGCTATCGGCAGTGCCGGAACCCGAGCCTGGCGCCACCCGAAGCCGCATTGTTCTTCGGGGAGACCTGCCAAGCCCCTCCAATCCCCCGTCAGGGTGCCCCTTTCACACCCGGTGCTTTCACCCTGGAAAGAACGAGCGGTGCCGCACGGAGGTACCCCTGCTGCGACCGGTTGCCGGCACCCTCGCGGCGTGTCACTACGCCGAAACAACCCCCCGTCCGGCCGAGGCCGGAGCCGCGTGATCTCTGCCGTGACCCTGCTCACGGCCATGCCTCAGTGCTCGTCCCGATCTTGATCTCGCTTCTTACATCACCCCAACAGGGGGAAAGACATGACGGAGAAAAGAGACCTGGGCAAGCAGGGCGTAAAGGATCAGCTCAAGGGTGCTGCCAAGCAGGTGGAAGGCAGAGTCCGAGGCACTGTGGGTGGTGCTACCGGAAATACTGGCGAGCAAATCAAGGGTAAAGCGCAGGAAATCAAGGGGAAGTTTCAGCAGGGAGTCGGCCGGACTGAGCAGGACCTCGACGCCGATGCTGAAGAGAACGAGAGGTAAGCACTGGAACAGAAGGGGGCCGACGCTCGATGAGCGTCGGCCCCCTTTTTTATCCCTGGTTCAGGCTACAATTTTCCGGTGAGCGTCGAGCCGGCCCCAGCAAGCTCCTGCCGCAGCCGCTTGAGCGCCTGGCTTCGAATCTGAGATACCCGGGACTCGCTCACCTGCAGAACCTCACCGACCTGGCGCAGATTCAGCTCCTCATAGTAGTACAGGGCCAGCACCCGCCGCTGCTGCTCGGGCAACCGGGAGATCAGCTGCCGCAGATGTGCCACGTGCTCCGTCTCCACCAGTTTCTGGGTTGGCGAAGCGATCGAGGGATCGGCATGGGTTTCCGCATCGCGCGAAAAGCGACGTCCGTGCGAGGGCCGGGGCGTCTCCGCCTCCGCGTAAACACCGACGGCATCCTTCCACTTCCAGTACGTTGTGATGTCGATGCCGAGATGAGCGGCAACCTCCTGGGGAGTCGGCGTGCGACCCAGTCGGGCCTCCAACGCCGCCGCAATGGCTTCGATGCGTCTCCGCTTCACTCGTACGGAACGAGGCGTCGAGTCGCGGCTTCGGAGATCGTCGAGAATGGCCCCCCGGATTCGTAGCACGGCATAGGTACTGAATGCCAGACCCCGGGACAAATCAAAGCTGTCCAGGGCCTTCATCAGTCCCAGTGCGCCGGCACTCACCAGCTCACCCAGTTCAACCGAAGGAATGCGGCGAGAAACTTCTCGGGCAACATGATGAACCAGCCCGAGGTGGCGGACCAGCAGCTGGGCTCGCGCTTCGGCGTCGCCCGCAGAACGGTATCTGACCCAGAGCTCCTCGGTTCGGTCCTCCGTCTGGGCAGCAGGGCTCGCGGTCATTGCCGGCACCCTGTGGAATCGGGAGTGGCTGCCATCGGACATCCATTTGCGGAGTGTGGTCGGGGGTGTCGTACCTCTCGGCTGAGGTGAAGGCAACGGCTGTACCAACCAGTGCCGGAGAATGCAGTTGACCGGGTGCCAATTTGTGCACCGTCCATCAACTCATTGTGGAGTGGTGGCTTAGGGAAGCAGAAGCGGGCATGTTTGACCGGGATCGGGCAGGACCAATCGGCAGACTACCTCAGGCAGGAGGCCAGAGATAGGCGAGAAACGGCGAGGGGCCCGGCAAGATGCAGGGCTCTAGAGATTCCACTCCGTGCTGCGTTCGTCGGCCACGAAGACCAGGGCCGTACCGCTTTCTACCATGGCTGTAAGAACCTGGTGCACCTCCGGAGCCAGTACACTGCCGATCAGCCCACGCATGCGCTCCACGGCGAGCTCGGGGGCCAGCTGCTCGTGATAGGGCCGAGCGGTGGTCAGGGCATCGTAGATCTCCGCCGCGGCGATAAGCCGGGCTCCCCAGGGAATGGCCTCTCCGGCGAGGCCGTCGGGATAGCCCTTCCCATCCCAGCGCTCGTGGTGTCCGCGAACGAAAGAGCTGACACTGCCCAGATGCGGCAAAGGAGCCAGGATTTCGAACCCTACCACGGTATGACGCTTCATCTCCTCGAACTCGGGCGCGGTGAGAGAGCTGGTCTTGGAAAGCAAACTCTCCGGAACTGCAATCATGCCGATGTCGTGAAGCAGTCCGGCTTGCCGGACCTGTTCCACCTCCTCGTCGCTGCGGCCGGTCTTGGCGGCGATAGAGGCGGCCAGCTGGGCCACTCGGAGGGAATGGCCGGCGAACCAGGGATCCCGCGCTTCAACCACCGCTACCAATGCCTCCAGCGTGGCAACAATGAGACCTTTGACCTTGGCCCGCTCTCGCGACAGCTCTGCTCCCAGGTTGATCACCTCTTCCTTGAGCACCCGAGTCATGTCGAGCTGGCGAATCAGCTCGACCCTGCGGCGAAGCGCCCGCTGTAAGGAGGCTTCCAGCCGAGCCGGGTCTACCGGCTTCGACAGGTAGTCCAGCGCTCCATACTGCAGGTAGTGCACGGCATCTTCGATCGTGGCAGTTGCGCTGCAGACGAGAATGGCGAGCGTGGGATCGCGAGTGAGTGCCTGGGAAA
>DASUVR010000213.1:0-2116 GCA_036378855.1 Gemmatimonadales bacterium
AGGGATGCGTTTTCCTGCTGGAGCCGGGCTGCGCGAGTGAGATCGGTGGTGTGGCTGAGAGTGAGATATCCGACGAGCAATCCGACGAGAACCAATATGCCGACGATAGCAACCACGCCGCGCAACAGGTTATAGGAGACCTCGACTATACGCGAGGGCTCCGACCCGTGGGGGACAAGAACCAGGGTCCAGCGGCGTTTGGACATGACGTTGCACCTCGTACAACATGGTCGACAACTTCTGCGAGTCTTCGCTCCAATCTGACGACGACTCCGAGCTCGGGGCGCCCGGAGTCATGGCTGCAAAGTTAAGGTGGCTCACGCGGATAAGGATTGTCAAGTGCTACTTAGAGTGATAACTCTTTCACTGTCAAGAAGTTTCGCAAGTGTTTGCGGTAAGTTCTAGACACTGGCGGGCTTGGGAAAAAGCACGTCGGCCCGCTCGGTTTGGCGTCCCTCCACATCCGGCTGCTCTGCAGCCGACCACCCGGCTTCGGCCACCGCTCCGCTCATCCCCAGCATCCGCCATAACTGTTGGGCTTTGGCTGGAATGAATGGGCTGGCCAGTACCGCCAGTCGACCCAGCGCGCGGGCCAGCGCCGCCAGGGCATCATCCAGCTCGGCTTCTCGCTGCAGCTTTGCCAGGCTCCACGGTGCGGTCTGCTGTACGAACAGGTTTGCCGCCGACACCAGGGACCAGGCCGCTTCTGCGCCCGACCGGAGGTCCAGCGCGTCCATTGCCGTAGCGTACTGCCGAACCGATTCGGCTCCGGCTTGGTCCAGCGAGGTTGATCCGTTCGATCGCGGTACCGTGCCGTCCCGGTACTTGGCCAGCATCGCCAGGGTTCTGGACGCGAGATTGCCCAGTCCATCGGCCAGATCGGCGGTGTATCGCTCGTCGAAGCGCTCCCAGGTGAAGTTGCCGTCTGCCTCGAAGCCCACTTCGCGGAGCAGGAAGTAACGCAGCGGATCCGGACCGTGGCGCTCGATGGCCTCATCCAGCGTTACGGCCGTCCCACTCGTCTTCGACATCTTGGTGCCTTCCCACTGCACGTAGCCGTGGGCCCACACCTCGCGCGGCACCTTCAGCTGGGCACTCAGCAGCATGGCCGGCCAGATCACGCAATGAAACCGGGTGATGCCTTTCCCGATCACGTGGAGATCCGCAGGCCAGAGCCGTTCGTATCCCGCATCGGGAAAGCCGGTGGCGGAGAGGTAGTTGATCAGCGCGTCAAACCAGACGTAAACCGTTTGTTCCGCATCGCCGGGAAATGGGATTCCCCAGGGCTGCCGGAGCCGGGAGACCGAGATGTCCTGGAGTCCTCCTTCCAGCAGCCGCAGGACCTCGTTGCGCCGGATTGTCGGCTCTACCAGGAACTTTCCGCTTCGAATCAGGTCCAGCACTGGTTCCTGGTACCGGCTCAAGCGGAAAAAGTGATTGCGCTCCCGGGTTCGGATCAGTTCCAGCGTCGGGTGCTCGATGCAGTGTCCGTTGACAATCTGACTCTCCTGCTTGAACTCCTCGCAGCCGGTGCAGTAGAGTCCCTCGTATTCCGCTATGTAGAGATCGTCGGGATGGACCTGCTGGATCCGGCGCAGCAGCTCGGTGACCGCGCGAGCATGGCGCGGCTCCGTGGTGCGGATCCAGTCATCGTTACTGCACTCCAGCCGCCGCCAGAACTCCTCGAACCGGCGGGCCATCGTGTCCACCCACTCCTGCGGTTGCACCCCGGCGCGAGCGGCTGCCTGGAGCACGGATTGGCTGTGCTCGTCCATCCCCATCAGAAAGTGCACCTGATCGCCCCGGATCCGGCGGTATCGGGCGATGGCATCCGCGCCCACCTTCTCCAGGGCGTGCCCCAGATGGGGATCGCCGTTGGAGTAGTCGATTGCTGTGGTCAGGAAGAATTTGGGCAACTATTGGCTCGAGTCGCGGTTAGCTAGTTCCGGATGCTCGAGTCGGAGGATCCGCCCCGGCCGCGGCGGCTGCGGACTTCCGCCGTGGGAAAGACTTCGCCCAAAGCTTCGACCTCACTTCGAAGCTGAGCCAGCGGAATGATCCGGGATCCCAGATCGTCGTGCCGGAGGAACACCCGCTCGCGGAAGATGTCGACCGC
>DASUVR010000214.1:0-22674 GCA_036378855.1 Gemmatimonadales bacterium
CAATGCCATCAAGAACGCCATTCGGGTTGCGGTCCAATCGGTCGAGGTAGATCTGAGTCGGCACATCGGGGCGGAGTTCGCCCAGCGCGAAGCAGGAGCAACGGCGTGACCCGGCGGCCTATCGCGGAAATGGTCAGCGTCGGCGTGGCGGTGCCCCCGGGCGTGCTCACCAACGCCGACCTCACCCGCATGCTCGACACCTCGGACCAATGGATCGTGGAGCGTACCGGCATTCGGGAGCGCCACATTGCCCGCCCGGACCAGACCGTGGCCATGCTGAGCTGCGAAGCCAGTGTCAGGGCGCTGGATCAGGCGGGTCTCACTCCGAAGGACATCGACGCGATCGTCCTGGCCACGGCCACGCCGGATCGGCTGCTGCCGTCCACGGCGTGTGACCTGCAGGCGCTGCTGGGGGCCGACCGGGCGGCGGCATTCGACATCTCCGCGGCATGCCCCGGATTTGTCTACGCGATTGCCGTGGCCGAGGGCATGATCGCGGCAGGGCAGAGCGAGGTGGTGCTGGTGGTGGGAGCCGAGAAACTCTCCACCATCACCGACTTCAAGGACCGCTCAACTGCCATTCTCTTTGGAGACGGCGCCGGGGCAGCGGTGTTGCGGCGTGCGAGCGGACAGGACGGCCGAGGCATTCTGTCCACCTTCCTGAAGTCGGACGGAAAGCTCGCGCCGCTGTTGTACATCCCGGGTGGCGGCGCGGCCGACCCCATCAGCGAAAAGGTAGTGTGCGAGCGGTCGCACTACATGAAAATGGCCGGCCGGGAGGTCTTTAAGGCCGCGGTGCTGACGATGGCGGAGGCCTGTGATGAGGCGCTCCGGCGGGCGGGTGTGACCGCGGATGAAGTTGATCTTCTCATTCCACATCAGGCCAACGTGCGTATCATCGAGGCCACGGCCAAGCACGCCGGCATGCCGATGGACAAGGTGATGGTGAATGTCGACCGCTATGGCAACACCTCCTCCGCATCGATTCCTCTCGCGTTGGAGCAGGCCATCAGCGAAGGTCGGGTGAAGCCCGGCTCCCTTCTTCTGCTGGTTGCCTTCGGCGCCGGATTCACCTGGGGCAGCGCCGTCATCCGGTGGTGACGGTCCTGATGTGCCCCGGCCAGGGGGCACAGCGTGTCGGCATGGGGAAGGACCTCGCGGAACGCTATCCTGCGGCGCGGGATATTTTCTCCGCCATCGATGACGCGCTCGACACCCGGCTCTCCCGTATCATGTGGGAGGGACCAGAGGACGAGCTCACCCTCACCCATAACGCCCAGCCCGCAATCCTGGCCCACTCCGTGGCGGTACTCTCGGTTGTGGCCGGTCGGCTCAGCGGCCTCGGTGCAGCCGCTGGCCACAGCCTCGGCGAGTACAGCGCCCACGTTGCCGCGGGCACTCTGAGTCCGGTAGATGCCGCCCGCCTGGTTCGCCGCCGGGGAGAGCTTATGCTGGCCGCCGGACAAGAACGACCCGGGGCCATGGCAGCGGTACTCGGCCTGGCTACCGCCGAGGTGCAGAGTGCGTGCGACGAGTCGTCGGGACCGGATGGCATTGCCGTGCCCGCCAACCTGAATGCGCCCGATCAGACTGTAATCTCCGGCGATCCGGTCGGGGTGGACCGGGCCGGCGAGCGATGCAAGGCACGGGGTGCCAAACGGGTGATCCCCCTCAAGGTGAGCGGTGCTTTTCATTCTCCCCTCATGGCTCCGGCAGTGGACGGACTGCGTGAGGCACTATCGGAGGCGACCTTTGCGGACCCCTCCTTTCCTGTCATAGCCAACGCGAGTGGCTATGCCGTGCGAACCGGCGTCGACGCCAAGCGCCTGCTGGCGGACCAGCTGACCGCTCCGGTGCGCTGGGTGGCCTGCATGCAGGCCGCCGCTGAACTGGTGCCCGGAGCAACCTTCGTGGAGATCGGCCCCGGCAACGTGCTGTGCGGCCTGTTGAAGCGTATCGTGCCGGGAGCGAAGGCCGTGGCTCTGGGGACCGCCGACGAGGTCGAGCGGTTCCTTCAATGACGATTCCCAGCATCGATCTCACCGGCAAGACGGCATTCATTACGGGCAGCACCCGGGGGATCGGACTGGCCATCGGCAACGCCCTCTACGCTGCCGGCGCCAAGGTGGCCGTGGTGGGGCGTGATGCCGGGCGGGCCCGGGAGGTGGCGTCCGCCATGGGCAATCGAGCATTCGGCGTAGCCTGTGACGTCGCTCAGGAGGATCAGGTGGTCTCGGCCGTAGCCGCCGCTGAAGCGGCTCTGGGCGCGGTGGACATCCTGGTGAACAACGCCGGCCTCACCCGCGACAATATTCTCCTCCGACTGAACGAGCAGGACTGGGATGCGGTGCTCGACGCCAACCTGAAGGGGGCGTTCCACACCACCCGCGCGGTCATCAAGGGAATGATGAAGCGGCGAGCCGGCCGCATCATCAACATGAGCAGCATCGTCGGTCTGACCGGCAACAAGGGCCAGGCCAATTATGCGGCCAGCAAGGCGGGGCTTATCGGTTTTACGAAGAGCGTGGCAAAGGAGTACGCCAGCCGCAACATTCTGGTCAACTGCATCGCGCCGGGATTCATCGAGACCGACATGACCGCCTCCTTGCCCGATGCAGCCCGAGCCACATTATTAGAGCAGATCGCGCTGGGCCGATTGGGCCGCCCGGAGGATGTCGCGGGCGCGGTGCTGTTTCTCGCGTCGGATTTGGCCGGCTACATCACCGGACAGGTGCTGGTAGTCGATGGTGGCATGGTAATCTGAGACGGACCGTAATCCTTTAATCGAGGGTGACATGAGCAACGTGGAAGAGAAGGTCAAGGATATCATCGTCGAAGAGCTCGGCGTCGAGCGAGAGAAGCTCACCAGCGATGCGAGCTTCATGGAAGATCTCGGAGCGGACAGCCTCGACACGGTCGAGCTGGTGATGGCGTTCGAGAAAGAGTTCGACATTGATATCCCCGACGAGGAGGCGGAGAAGCTCCGCACCGTCGGCGATGCCATGTCTTACCTGCATGAGAAGATAGGGAAATAGTCTTGAGTCGTCGTGTTGTGGTCACCGGCCTGGGGCTGGTGACGCCGGTGGGAAACGATGTCGATAGCACCTGGCAGGCACTGCTCGCCGGCCGGTCAGGTGCCGCCCCCATCACCAAGTTCGATGCTTCCAACCAGCAGGTCCGCTTTGCCTGTGAAGTAAAGGGCTTCGATCCGCTGCAGTACATCGATCGCAAAGAGGCCAAGCGGTATGATCTTTTTGCCCAGCTGGCGCTCGCCGCTGCCCATCAGGCCATCACTCAGGCCGGGTTGGAAGGCCGCTTCCCAACCCCCGAGCGCACCGGGGTGGTGATCGGCAGCGGCATCGGCGGCATGCAGACCTACGAGGACAACTGCCGGGCGTTTGTCACCAAAGGTCCCGACCGGGTCTCACCCTTCTTCGTCCCCATGTTCATTCCCGATATCGCCGCCGGGCTGGTGTCGATCCGGTATGGACTCAAAGGGCCCAACTTCGCCACCGTCTCGGCCTGTGCGTCGTCGGCTCACGCGATCGGCGAGTCGTTCAACATGGTCCGCCACGGTGTTGCCGATGCCATGGTGACCGGCGGCTCAGAGGGGGCAATCACCGGTCTCACGGTGGCGGCCTTCGCCAACATGAAGGCCCTTTCGACCCGCAACGATTCCCCGGAGACCGCCAGCCGGCCGTTCGACAAGGATCGTGATGGATTCGTGCTGGGTGACGGCGGTGCAATCGTCGTTCTGGAAAGCCTGGAGCACGCCGAACGGCGGGGGGCCCAGATTCTGGGAGAGGTGCTCGGGTATGGGCTCAGCGCCGATGCGTATCACATCACCCAGCCGGCGGAAGGCGGTGAGGGGGCCCAGAGGGCCATCCGTGACTGCCTGGCAGATGGGAACATCGACCCCAAGGACGTGGGGTACATCAACGCTCACGGCACCTCCACTCCGCAGGGCGACATCGCGGAGACGGTGGCGGTCAAGACCGTCTTCGGCGAGCACGCCCGCAAGCTGGTGTTCGGCTCGACCAAATCCATGACCGGCCACCTGCTCGGAGGAGCGGGCGCTCTGGAATTCATTGCGTCTCTGCTGTCCTCCACCTGCGGGGTCATTCCCCCTACCATCAATCAGTTCACTCCCGATCCGGAGTGCGACCTCGATTCCGCCCCTAACCGGAAGGTCGAGCGCCGAGTGGATGTGGCTCTCTCGAACTCCTTCGGGTTCGGCGGGCACAATGTGACCCTCGCCGTCAAGCGCTGGGAGAGTTAGCGAAGCACGCGGGTGGCAGGCGCAGCAGCCGTCCGTGTAGATTTTGGGCTCGACTCTTCGGCAAGCCAAGGAGATACGATGCCCGGCGGGATCAATGTAGAACGGCTGCGTGACCCTCTGTTGCGTCCCATAGCCGAGAAGGTGCTGGCGGGCCAACGCCTCGACCGGGACGATGGGGTGGCTCTCTACGCCACCTCCGATCTCCTCGGTCTGGGCTCCCTGGCCGGCCTCGCCAATGATCGTCGCAACGGCGATCGGGTTTTTTTCTCGGCCAACCAGCACATCAACCCCACCAACGTCTGCATACTTCGCAACACCTGCAGCTTCTGCTCTTTTGCCCGGATGCCGAAGGAGGCGGGAGCATATACCCGCTCCCTCGAGGAGGTGTTTCACGAGGCCGAGCAGGCCACGGGCATGCCCACTCGGGAGTTTCACATCGTCGGCGGGCTGCACCCCAAGCTCCGGCTCAGCTATTACACCGACATGATCCGGGGCCTGAAGCAGCGGCATCCCCACGTACATGTGAAGGCGTTGACCGCCGTCGAGATCGCCCATCTCGCCCGAATCGAGAAGATCTCCGAGCGGGAGGTTTTGCTCGCGATGAAGGAGGCGGGACTCACCAGCCTCCCCGGCGGCGGGGCCGAGGTTTTCAGCACCGCGGTGCGCGCTACCATCGCGGAGCGAAAGCTGACTGGGCAGGAGTGGCTGCGGGTGCATCGGGTCGCCCATGAGCTGGGAATCCCGACCAACTGCACCATGCTCTACGGCCACGTGGAAACCGCCGAAGACCGGATCGAGCATCTGACGATGCTGCGAAGTCTGCAGGATGACACCGGGGGCTTTCTGACGTACATCCCCTTGGCTTATCACCCCGATCACAACGAGCTGGGCGAAGAGATGGGCCGGGTGGGCACCGCCACGACCGGCTACGAGGATCTGAAAAACATCGCGGTCGCGCGACTGTTTTTGGACAACATCCCCCACGTGAAAACCCACTGGCCAATGGTGACGCCCTTTGTCTCCCAGATTGCCTTGAGCTTCGGGTGTGACGATGTGGAGGGTACGGTGGTGTTCGAGCGGATCTACCACGAGGCCGGCGCTCACACGGCCATGCACCTGCCTTACATGGATCTGGTCAGGCTGATTCGAGGAGCGGGGAAGGTACCGGTTGAGCGGGACAGCCTGTATCAGACGGTGCGAGACGAGTTCGACGAGCCGCCCCCGGAGCCCTCGCTGCGCCGCGGTGCCGCGCTTCCCGTGGTGCACGCCGCATGAGGCTGGGACGGATCCCCTGGATCAACTGCTATCCGGTCTACGGCGCCATCGACCGTGGCCTGATCAGTGTTCCGGCTGAGATCGTCTCCGGAACCGCATCCGAGCTGAACGACCTGATGGCCACCGGGGCCTTGCAGGTGAGCGTGGTTTCCGCTGTGGAGTACGCGAGGAACGCAGCGCTCTACGATTTGCTTCCCGATCTGGCCATAACCTGTGATGGGGCGGTGCATAGCGTGGCGCTCTTTTCCCACCGGCCGGTCGAAGAACTGACTGGGCGGACGGTGTTGCTCAGCGCCTCGTCCCGCACCTCCGTGCTTCTGCTGGAGCTACTCTGCCGCCACCGCTGGGGTATTGCACCACACTTCGCTACCGCCCGGGCCGAAGCCGCCGATCTCGCATCGCTGGCGGGCCTACCCCACGATGCCGTGCTGGTCATTGGTGACGCGGCCCTGCATCTCTCGGCCGAGCGGCACTACCCGGTTCGAGTGGACCTGGGCGACGAGTGGAAGCAGTGGACCGGATTGCCCTTTGTCTTCGCGATATGGGCATCCCGCCGGGATGCTCCCACGGCGCGAGTACGGACCGTACATCGGCGGCTGATTGAGTCGCGCGAGTGGGGCCTGGCCCACTTGGACGAGCTCGCCACGGCGGCAGCGGCCGACACCGGCGTCGCCCAGTCGGTGTGTCGCGCCTATCTGGGCGATCTGGATTACGCCTTGTCCTACCGTCACCTGGCGGGCCTTACCGATTTCTTCCGGCGGCTGGCCCAGGACGGCCTGGTCCCGGACGGGTCGCTCTCCTTCATCTCGGCGGCATAGGTCGGCGGCAGAGGAAGCCAGCCGCCAACCCGGTTGACAATGTGCGGTAAGTACGTCTTGCAAAGGACTGTCAGTATGGATGTTGTGGATCGGAGTTCAAGCGAGTTCAGAGACTATCTGGAGCTCTATCAGCGGGCTTCGCTCCTCGAGCTCGGCCAGCTCGCCGACGCCGAACGGTGGCGCCACCACCCGGAGAGGGTGGTCACCTACATTATCGACCGCAATATCAACTACACCAATGTTTGTGTGGCTGACTGCAAGTTCTGCGCATTCTACCGCCGGCCCAAGGACCACGAAGGCTATGTTCTGAGCTTCGAGCAGATCGGCGCCAAGATCGACGAGTGCAAGGCCATCGGCGGCGTCCAGATTCTGCTCCAGGGCGGGCACAATCCGTACATTCCGTTCGAGTGGTATCTGGAGTTGATGCGCTACATCAAGCGGCATCACCCAATTCACATCCACGGCTTCTCTCCCTCCGAGGTGGTGTTCTTCAGCGAGCGTTTCGGGCTGTCCGTTGCCGACGTGGTTCGGGAGCTCCGAAATGCCGGGCTCGACAGCATCCCTGGTGGCGGTGGCGAAATCCTGGTGGATGAGGTTCGGCAGCGCGTCGCCCGCAAGAAGGCCCAAACCGAAGAGTGGCTCGGCGTTCAGGAAGAAGCTCATCGCCAGGGCATGAAGACCTCGGTCACCATGATGTACGGACTGGGAGAGACCGATGCCGATCGGATCGAGCACCTGCTTCGGGTAAGAGAGCTGCAGGCCCGAACCGGTGGCTTTACCGCGTTCATCTGCTGGCCACTGCAGCCCGAGGGCACGCAGATGTCCGACCAGAAAAAGACCGACGCGGTCAGCTATTTGCGCACGCTTGCCATGGGACGGATCGTCTGCAACAACGTGCCCAATCTCCAGTCTTCCTGGGTTACCATGGGGCTCAAAGTGGGCCAGATCGCGCTGCAGTTCGGGGCCAATGATTTCGGCAGCCTCATGATGGAGGAGAACGTCGTCTCCTCCGCCGGCACTACCCACAGAGCCACCATCGAGGAGATGGAGCGCTGTATCCGCGACGCGGGATACCTCGTGAGGCGCCGGCGCCAGGACTACTCGATCATCGATGAGCCCGCCACCGTGGCTGCATGATTCGGGTCGGCATCGGCTACGACTCACACCGATTTGTCGAGGGTCGTCCGCTGGTGCTGGGTGGCGTCACCATTCCTCA
Source organism: Gemmatimonadales bacterium (assembly GCA_036378855.1). GTDB lineage: Bacteria > Gemmatimonadota > Gemmatimonadetes > Gemmatimonadales > GWC2-71-9 > CAVVWJ01. The sequence continues at coordinate 7,589 of DASUVR010000214.1, forward strand.
CCCTTCCGGTCTGGCCGGCCACTCGGACGCCGATGCCGTGGCTCACGCGCTGATTGACGCCATGCTGGGCGCGGTGGCGGCCGGAGACATTGGCCGGCTCTTTCCCAATCACGATCCACGCTGGAAAGACGCCGACTCGATGGAGTTGCTGAGCAGGGCTCACGAGCTGGTGAGATCTCGCGGATTTTCCCTCCAGCAGGCCGACCTGACCATCATTACCGAACAGCCCCGGTTGGGCCCCCACCTCGAAAAAATGGCGGCTACCCTGGCCGGGCGGTTGAGCGCCAACCCGGGCTCGGTAAGCCTCAAGGCCAAGACCAACGAAGGAATGGGCTTCATCGGTCGGGGCGAGGGCGTGGCGGTCATTGCGGTCTGCACCCTGGAGGCCCGCTGATAGAGTCCCTGCTCGGGTGGGTGTCACAGCTTCCCCCCGGCGCGGTATACACGGTTCTCGCTCTGTTAGCTGCCATCGAGAACGTGATTCCCCCGGTGCCCTCGGACGCTGCAGTGGCGCTGGGTGCCTTCCTCACCAACCGCGGTCTGACCACGCCGATCGGCGTGTTTCTGGTTACCTGGATAGCCAACCTTGCCGGCGCCGCGGCTGTGTATCTGATCTCCCGACGGTACGGCCGGAGACTCTTTGCGACCAAGCTGGGGCGCCGGCTCCTCGCCCCGCGTTCACTGGCGATCATCGAACGCGAATATCTCCGCTTTGGCGTCGCCGGGATATTCGTCAGCCGTTTCCTGCCGGGGATCCGTGCAGTGGTGCCGCCATTCGCCGGTCTGATTCATCTGAGCCCGATGCGCACGCTGGTGCCTATGGGGGTCGCGTCCGCCATCTGGTACGGCAGCATCACGGTGCTGGGCTCGGTGATCGGGGCCGAATGGGGCCGGATCAACCACATAGTGTTGGGAGTCAACCGGACGCTCGGCATCGTTGCCGGCGTGCTGGTGCTGCTTGCGATCCTGGCCTACCTGCGCAACCGCTGGCGCCGGCGGCGCGAGCGGGTATGGCACGCCACCCGGGACGCACTGGACCCGGCGACCCCGACGTTTCTCGCCGGATCGGAGATCGCTGAAGGGTCCGCTCAGCAGGCCGCCGCTCTGCTGGTGCTGGAGCTGGCTTATGCCGACACCGCACTCACCGAGGCGGATCGAGAGCTGGTGGCCACCCACCTCAGGGATCGCTGGGGACTGACACCGGAGGGACAGCCCTCGCCCGAGCCCGAGCAAGATCGAAAGACGCGCTTTGCCGGGTACGCCACCCGGTTGCGCCGCCGTTTCGGTCAGAGCCAGCGACTCGCGTTGGTAGAGCGAATGTGGACTGTCGCTTTCAGCGACGGCACCATAGGACAGCACGAGGAGCGGCTGATGCACCTGGCAGGAGAGCTGCTCGGGCTTCGCAAGGAGGACCTGATCGAAGTTCGCACTCGTCTCCAGCGGTCAGGGCAGCAATGAGTGCGACAGCCGTCCGGCTGCAAATCGACCGGGATTTCTGGCTGGAGAGCTTTCGCGACTTCCTCGCGCTCGAGTCAGGACATAGCGCCAACACGGTGGAGGCATATCTCCGCGACCTCCGCCGCATGGGAGACTTTGCTGCTTCTCGCGGTATCCGGGACCCAGCACGGCTCACCCGGGTACAGCTGCGGGAATTCGTGTTTCTGCTCAAGGACCTGGGCCTCAGTCCATCCTCGATCCGCCGGAGCGTGTCGGCCATCCGGACGTACTACGGATTTCTGCTGGGAGAGGGCCGGGTAAAGGACGACCCCAGTGACCGGCTGGAAAGTCCTCGCCGGGGGCGGGTGCTGCCCGAGACCCTGAGCGTGAGCGAGGTGGAGGCACTGCTCGCCTCACCCAAAGTCGAACAGCCGCTGGCCTGGCGCGATCGGTCGCTGTTGGAGCTGGCCTATGGTGCAGGATTGAGAGTTTCCGAGCTATGCTCGCTCGGCCTCACCGACTTGCTGCTGACCGAGAATCTGATTCGGGTGTTCGGGAAGGGAAGCAAGGAGCGGCTCGTGCCCATCGGCCGGAGCGTCATTGGTGCGGTGTCGGTGTACCTCCATACCATGAGGCCCGAGCTGGACCGGGGGAAGAGCAAGGGACGCGTGCTGCTCAATGCCCGCGGCGAGCCGCTCTCCCGGGTTGGAGCGTGGGGTGTAGTCAAGCGCGCGGCTGAGCGCGCCGGCATTACCAAGCGAGTTACTCCGCACACCCTGCGTCACAGCTTTGCGACCCATTTGCTCGAAGGCGGGGCAGATCTTCGGGCGGTACAGGAGATGCTGGGCCACGCCGACCTTTCCACCACGCAGATCTACACCCACGTGGACCGGGAATATCTGCGGTCGGTGCACAAGCAGTTTCACCCCCGCGGCTGAGCGACGCCTCTCGATCAGGCCGTGATCCCCGCCGCACCAGGATCGGTCCGTTCAAACAGACCGCCCAGCCACTCCACCATCCAGGTGGCCTCGAATCCCATCGCAAGAAGTGCAAGCACGCCGGCCGGAATCAGGGCCCACGCATCCAGGCCGGGCCGGAGCAGGAGATAACTTCCAGCAGCCAGTGTCGCCGGGAGCAGCAATGTCAGGGCGAGCAGTACCGAGAACGCGAGAACCATGAGAAGGTTCTGGCCGAGGGTCTCCACGCCGCCAGGACGGCCCACGCCTACCCGAACCCAGGCCGGATAGAGCAGGGCCGCTCCGTTCTGAATCAGCATTCCGAGCAGGTTGATCGGCGGCAGAAATATCAGGCTGAGGAGCAGGAGGACCGTTCGCGCCTCCAGCCCCGGCTCCAGAGTCTGATTTCCCAGAAACGCGAGATAGCTCAGGCCCAGCAAAGCGATCTGTAGCAGCGTCAGCATCAGAGTCGAGGCTGCCGCTTCGGCCAGAACCACGGACCACCCTCGCAACGGGTAGCTCCGCAGCAGATCGAGCTTCAGGAGATCGCTCCGCAAGTCGTTACGCACGTACTGTGGTCCGGTGATCACCATTACCCCAGCCCAGAAAAGGGCAAGCCAGCCTGCCACCTCGGCGAAGCTTCCCTCTGGGTCGAACGAGAGCAGGGCCACGATTCCACCGGCCAGCGCGACCGAAACCGCCACGTTGTGTATCCTGCGCGTTCGGGTAGCTGCCACCAGATTTTTCCATAGAATGGCGCCCGCCGGCCACCCGGTAGCGGACAGCCGAACCAGGGTTCGTCTGGGCTGGGACCGAGGAGTGGAAGCGCGGACGCTTCCGCTCGCCAGCGCGGTGGCTCTGCGGAGCGACACTTCCGTCGCGGCTTCCTCGAACGCGGTGTCCGAGCGAACCACCCACACATAGTGCAGCAGCATGAGGACCAGGGCAGGCCAGAGGGCCACCAGCCAGTCCCCCATGCTGTGAGCGACGAGCGGACGAACCATGATGCGGAAAGGGTAGGTCAGAAGACGGGGAAGCGGATGGTCGAACGCGGCGGCCACTGCACTGAGAAAGCCGGATCCTGCCAGTCCCCGTGCGGCCGCGAGCTCAGGCAGGGCATCGGCAATTCCCCAGACCAGGGCGATGAGGAACGCTCCCAGCAGCGCGAGCGACACCGCCCGGTGACGGGCCCCGAGTCGCCCGTGCTCCGACAGGCTGGTCCGAACGAAGGAGGCGCCGAGCCGGTGAAAGGAGAGGGTCGTGAGCATTACCCAGATCGAGATCACTCTGAGCCAGGCGGAGACCCCGAAGCGTTCGCGCGACAGAATCAGCGTCCAGAGCAGCGCATTGAACAGGATGAGCAGCTGGTTCCGGAGCAGCTTGTATTGAATCAGTCCCTGCCGCGAGACCGGTCCGGAGAAAAGGAAAGTGATCTCGGCAGGACTGAAGGCCAGCACTCTTCGCTCCACTCCGAAGATCCAGCCCCATGCGACCGCGCCGAAGAGGGCAAAGGCTCCGATCAGCTCGAGAACCCTCGGATCGGCCGTTGCGGCGGCCGATGTTGCCGGGCGCTGGCCCATGACGACGAACCAGAGATAGGCCAGTCCCAGCAGGAGGGCCGCGAGGTAGCGGGGGCTTCGGAGCTGCCGGATCTGTCTCGCGATGCGGTTACGGGCCGATCGCCAGGTGAGGTACCCGAACACGCCAATCACGACTGGCCCGCCTCGTCCTCCTGGCCGATGAGCGCCAGGAAAACGTCCTCCAGCTTGCGCGAGCGCAGGGCTGGCCGCTCCGCCAGAATTTCTGCGATGCTGCCGAACGCGACCGCCTGGCCTCGTTGCATTACCAGGACTCTGGTGCAGATCTCTTCGACCAGGTGCAAGAGGTGCGAGCTCAAGATCACCGCCGTACCCGCCGCCGCCCGGCGCATGATCGTACCCTTCATCCGGCGGATGCCCACGGGATCCAGCCCGGTCAGCGGCTCGTCCAGCAGCAGCGCCTTGGGATCGTGCAGGAGCCCACACGCGATGGCGAGCTTCTGTTTCATGCCCCGCGACAACTCTCCCGGAAGGGCGTGCTGCTTATCCGAAAGGTCCAGCTCCGCCAGCAGGCCCGGGATTCGAGCGCTTACATCGCCCAGGCGATAGAGCCGGGCCACGAAGCGAAGATGTTCTTCCACGGTGAGATACTCGAACAGGTGCGGCTCGTCCGGAATGAAGGCGAGCGCCCCCTTGGCGGCGACGGGGTCAGTCTTGAGATCGTGGCCGGCGACTGCTATCCGCCCGCTCGTGGGTATGATGATTCCAGCGATGCTGCGGATGGTGGTTGTCTTGCCGGCACCGTTGGGCCCGACCAGGCCCAGGACCTCGCCCGCAGCCACAGAGAAGCTGAGCCCCTGGACAGCGGGGAACTCCCCGTAAAGTTTGTGCAAGCCATCCACTTGGATCACGGGTGCCCCGCGTCAAAACCGGGTGAAACTTTCACCAGCCGCGCCACGTCACATTACGAAACATATCTCCCCAAGCGTAGGGGCAGGCGGAATTTATGCGAAACTACTGGCTGCGAATTGCCCTCGGTGCGCTGGCCATCTTCACCGTAGGTATGATCGGCGTAACTCTGGCCAAACAGGGGGTCGGTCGGGTTCGGCATGTGGTCGAAGGCAGCGGCCCTATCAGCGTTCCCTTGGCGTTCATTCCGTTCCACTTGAATGGTCAGAAGCTCGGCACTGTGAGCAGGGTGGTGTTGCTGCGCGAAACGCCTAAGCAAATCTCCGCAGTGCAGCTCGAGGCCAAGGTACGCGATTCCGCCGTGGCACGCGGACTGGCAGGCTGCCGGCTGACCGCCAACCTGGATAAGGACCAATCCCCGGGTACCATCCATATTAGGACCGGCGAGAATACGGTTGGGGTGTTCACTTGTCTCCATGCCGGCGATTCCGCTCCCGGCTTCCAGGAGTTCGGGCAGGCCACCTTCCAGCCCGGCGGTGTGACGGTTCCGCTGCTGTTGCCTGACGATATGGTAAACGATCTCCGCGAAGGCCACTTCGATAATTCGGGCATGGAAGACTCGGTCACAGCGGCGGCCGAGGCCCAGGCAGAGTCCATCGGCAATGCCGCTGAGGCACGAGCCGACTCGATCACCGAGGCAGCCTCCCAACGAGCCGATTCCATCTTGGCCCACCGCCAGGGTCTGATAGACTCGCTCCGCGCGGAAGGGAGGCGTCGGGCCGACTCCGTGCGTCAGGCGGGGCGAGTCGGACGGAACGCCAACCCCAATCCGAGTAACTAAAGCCGCTCATGCTTCTGGTTCTGGATAACTATGACAGTTTCACCTATAACCTGGTGCAGTTTGCCGGCGAGCTCGGTGCCGATCCGGTGGTCTACCGTAACGATGCCATCTCGGTGGAGGCCGCCCTCGCGCTGGGGCCCGAGGCAATCGTGATTTCACCGGGTCCATGTACTCCGGGCGAGGCCGGTATCTCGGTGGAGTTGATTCGCGCCGCTGCCGGCCAGGTGCCGATCCTGGGGGTCTGTCTGGGCCACCAGGCCATTGGTGAAGCTTTCGGCGGAAAGGTGGTTCGCGCCGAGCGGCTCATGCACGGTAAGACAACATGGGTGGCCCATTCGGGTCATCCACTGTTCCGCGACATCGGCTCACCGGTGGAGGTAATGCGCTATCACTCACTGGTGGTCTCGCCCCAGGGACTCCCGGCCGACCTGGAGATTACCGCCTGGTCGGAGGACCGGCCGAAAGGGAGTGAGATCATGGCGCTGTGCCACCGCTCGCTTCCGGTCTACGGCGTACAGTTCCATCCCGAATCGGTGGGAACCAGGGACGGCAAGCGGATCCTGGGGAACTTCCTTGCCCTGGCTGGGCAACGGCCTCGCCCCACTCCCGCCGCTATCGTCTAACTCGCGTAAATACAAACAACTAAGGCTTGCAAATTCTGCAGTCACCTGCGCGGCACAACTTTTGACTCGGTCCGCGGTGCCTGTTAGCTTCCGTGATGCGCGTCCTGGGTGTCATTCCGGCTCGTCTCGGCTCAACTCGCCTCCCCGATAAACCGCTCCAGCTGCTGGCAGGTGAGCCACTCATCACCCGGGTCATCGAACGCGTGCTGGAGCACAGGCTGGTTGATCGTCTGGTTCTGGCGACGGACTCCGCCAGGGTGGCGGACGCGGTGAAGACGCCCGAGGTGCAGGTAGTGATGACCGATGCCTCGCATTCGAGCGGGACTGATCGGGTGGCGGAAGTGGCTGGGATGAGGGAGTTCAGCGAGTTCGATGTGGTGGTGAACATCCAGGGGGACGAACCATTTCTCTCTCGCGAAGCCCTGGCAGGATCAATCGGGCGCGTGAGAGGGGGAGAAGACCTCGGTACGGCAGCGGCGCCCCTCGATCCCGGGCTCGCCTCCGATCCGAGCAGGGTCAAAGTGGTTTTCGATGCTCGCGGGCGAGCCTTGTATTTTTCACGCGCGGTTATTCCCCATCGGCGCGACAGAGGGCTGGACACCGACGGCTTGTACTGGCAGCACATCGGGATTTACGCCTTCAGCCGTTCGGCCATCACCCGTTGGCCGTCACTGTCGCCCAGCCCGGTTGAACAAGCCGAACAGCTGGAGCAGCTGCGGGCCCTGCACCATGGGTTGAGCATCGGAGTGGCACAATTGGAAGAGGTGGCGTTCCCCGGGGTGGACACCCCCGAGGACCTTCGACGAGCAGAAGCTCACTGGCACGCTTATCAAGGGCAGGTCTAATGACCACAAGTGCGAACTCGACAAAGTACATCTTCGTGACCGGCGGCGTTGTGTCCTCACTGGGAAAGGGCATCGCCGCCGCCTCTTTAGGGCGCCTGTTGGTAGAGCGGGGGCTCAGCGTCACGATGCAGAAGTTCGATCCCTATATCAACGTGGATCCCGGCACCATGTCGCCCTTCCAGCACGGCGAGGTGTTCGTGACCGACGACGGGGCCGAGACTGATCTGGACCTGGGCCATTATGAACGCTTCATCGACCGGTCGCTCTCCCGCCAGAACAACGTGACCACCGGTTGGATTTATCAGACGGTGATCAACAAGGAACGGCGGGGCGAATATCTGGGCTCGACGGTGCAAGTCATTCCCCACATTACCGACGAGATCAAGAATGCCATTCGGCGAACGGCACCGGGTCACGATGTGGTCATCACCGAGATCGGCGGGACCGTGGGCGACATCGAATCGCTTCCATTCCTCGAGGCCATCCGGCAGTTCCGTCAGGAAGTCGGACGGGATAATGCGCTGTTCATCCACCTGACCCTGGTGCCCTACATCGCGGCCGCCGGGGAGCTCAAGACCAAGCCCACCCAGCACTCCGTTCGCGATCTGATGGAGATCGGAATTCAGCCTGATATTCTGATCTGCCGTAGCGAGCAGCCGATTGCGGTGGACATCAAACGCAAGATCGCGCTCTTCTGCAACGTGGACTTCGGCTGCGTCATCGAGAGCCCGGACGTCAAATCCATCTACGAGATTCCTCTCAGATTTCTGGAGCAAGGGCTCGACCGCGAGGTCTGCCAGCGCCTCCGGCTGGAAACCCGGGAGCCCGACCTCCAGGGTTGGAGATCGATGAGCGAGCGCATTCTGCGGCCCAACAAGCGAGTCAGGATCGCGGTGGTGGGGAAGTACACCGACCTGCGCGACGCCTACAAATCCGTCCAGGAGGCGCTGATCCATGGTGGCATTCCGAATGACGCCAAGGTGGAGGTTGAATGGATCGCCAGCGATCAGTTCACCGATCAATCAGCCGCGGCCCGGCTCCTCAGCGGATATGATGGACTGTTGATTCCGGGCGGCTTCGGAGAACGAGGAATCGGCGGGATGGTGGAGGCCATTCGATGGGCCCGGGAAAACGATCTGCCCTTCTTCGGTATCTGCCTCGGTCTACAGGTGGCCATTATCGAGTTTGCTCGCAACGTCTGCCGGCTACCCGACACCAACAGCACTGAATTCGAGCCCAACTGCGAGACCCCCGTCATCTCCCTGATGCACTCGCAGCGGGACGTGTCGGACCTGGGCGGAACCATGCGATTGGGTGCGTATGCGGCACGGCTGCGTCCCGGGTCCAGAGCAGCCCAGGCCTATGGCTCGACGGAGATCAGCGAGCGACACCGGCACCGGTGGGAGGTAAGCAACGCCTACCGCGACGTGCTGGCGGAATTCGGCCTCCGACTTTCCGGCCAGTCGCCGGACGGCGGGTTGGTGGAGGTCATCGAGCTACCCGATCACGCCTGGTTTATTGGCTGCCAGTTCCATCCCGAGCTGAAATCACGGCCGACTCGCCCCCACCCGCTCTTCGCCGGGTTCATCGCGGCGGCGCTGCGCCGTCGGGAAACCGCACCGGCCCGAGCCGCGGCGGAGGAGCTGGCTCGGAGCACGCGCTAGGTGCCGTGGTCGTTCAGCCGGACACCCTTCCTCATTGCTGGGCCTTGTGTGATCGAGCCGGGAGATGTGCTGCTGCGGGTGGCAGAGGTGCTCGCAGGCCTGGAGCGCGATCTCGCCATTCCCGTGTGCCTGAAGGCCAGTTTCGATAAGGCCAACCGTTCTCGTCTCGGTGCGAGTCGTGGGCCCGGCCTGCAGGAAGGACTGCGAGAGCTCGAGCGTGCCCGCACGGAGAGTGGTCTCTCCGTTCTCACCGATATCCACGAGCCGCAGCAGGCGCTTCCCGTGGCTCAGGTGGCCGATGCCTTGCAAATCCCGGCGTTTCTCTGTCGCCAGACCGACCTGCTGATCGCGGCTGGCCGCGCTGGGAAACCGGTCAACGTGAAGAAAGGGCAGTGGCTCGATCCCGAGGCCATGCGCGGCGCAGTGGAGAAGGTGCGGGGAGCTGGAGCTCCGGAAGTAGCGGTAACGGAGCGCGGCACCTTCTTCGGATACGGTGACCTCGTAGTGGACATGCGAAACTTCACCCGTCTCCGCGCCGCGACTGGGGCGCCGGTGATCTTCGATGCCACCCACTCGGTGCAGCAGCCAGGACAGGGAGACGCCGGCTCCAGTGGAGGCCGGCGCGAATTCATTCCCCCGCTTCTGGCTGCCGCGGCCGCTGCCGGAGCCGACGGCTTCTTCCTCGAGACCCATCCGGATCCCGCCGTGGCTCTCAGCGATTCCGCTACCCAATGGCCGCTCGACCGGCTGGTCGACTTGGTGGGACAGACTCTCGATATCTGGGGGAGAGCCCGGGTATGAGCGGGCTTACTGCCGCTGCGGCGCGCAAGGTTCGGCTGCTCGGTCTGGACGTCGATGGAGTGCTCACCGATAACGGCGTGTACATCGGTCCGATTGCGGGGGATCGGGTCGAGCTGAAACGGTTCGACATTCAGGATGGATTGGGGCTGATCCTGCTCAAGGCGGCGGGGATGCCGGTAGTATGGGTCAGCGGGCGAGCGTCGGAGGCTACGGCACTTCGGGCGGAGGAGCTGCGAGTCGAAGAACTGCTGCAGGTTCCCGGACCGCGGAAAGCCGCGGCCTTCGAGCAGGTCCTGCAGCGGCTCGGCATCGGATGGCACGAGGTTGCCTTCGTGGCTGACGATCTGGCCGATCTGCCGATACTCCGACGAGTCGGACTTCCGATCGCAGTCTCCAATGCCGTGCCAGAGGTGAAAGAGATTGCCGTGTTTACCACCAGCGCGCGAGGTGGCCATGGCGCCGTACGCGAGGTGATCGAAGCCCTGCTTCGTGCCCGCGGCGAATGGCCGGCCATTCTGGAGCGCTACTTCAAGGAGCAGGCCGCCGGTGCCGCTTGAGGAATCGGACCTGATTCAGGTCGGACGCCGAGTGCTGCAGCTCGAGGCTACCGAAATCTCTGCCGCGGCGAGCCGGCTGGATTCGGCATTCGCCCGGGCGGTGCGCCTGCTGGCCGGTGCCAGAGGCCGGGTCATCGTGTCGGGGCTGGGCAAGTCCGGTCTCATCGCCAGGAAGATTGCCGCTACCCTGACCTCCACGGGCACTCCCGCCTCGTACCTCCATCCGGTGGATTCTTTGCACGGTGATCTCGGCATCGTAGGAAGGGACGATGTGGCGATCGTCCTCAGCAACAGTGGCGAATCGGAGGACTTATTCTCGCTGGTGGCCTCGCTCCAGCGGCTGAGTGTCCCGATCATTGCCATCACCGGCGCGGTCGACTCTGCGCTGGCGCGGCTGGCTTCGGTCGTTCTCGATGGCCGAGTTCGAGAGGAGGCCGGCCCCGACACCGTGGCGCCCACCACGAGCACGAGCGTGGCACTCGCGCTGGGCGATGCGCTCGCCATCGCGCTGCTGGAGGACAAGGGGTTCCGAGGAGAGGAGTTCGCCAAGGCGTTCGCCCAGAGACACCCCAAGGGTAGCCTGGGCCTCCGACTCCTCCTTCGCGTTCGGGATGTGATGCTGCCGCCAGGCCGATTGCTGCGCTCTGAGGTCCCCATGAGAGAGGCTGTCGTAAGCCTGGCTCACGACCGGGGTCTCGCCATGGTAGCCGATAACGGGCATCTCGCCGGCGTGCTGACCACCGGAGATCTGACCCGGCTCGCCGAGCGCGACCCCAACTTCCTGGATCTCCCCGTGGGAACGGTCATGAATCCGGCGCCCAAGGTCGCAGCTCCAGATGATCTGGCCGCCGCCGCGGTGGGTGTGATGCAGAAGCATGGAATAATCGTGCTTCCGGTGGTGGAGAATGGCGGAGCAATTGTGGGGGTGGTTCACCTGCACGACTTGATGCGAGCGGGGGCGGTGTAATGGAGACGGAGATGATTGAGACGAGGGCGAGGAAAGTGAGCTCGGAGCGCGTCGGAATGACCGCCCGCGGAATTCGCTCGGTCCTTTCCATCCTCTCCGTCCTCTCCGTCCTCTCCTGCGAGGATCCCGGGGTCAAGCCCACAACCACCGTGCAGGCAGCGGACAGCGCCGATCAGGTACTCGAGGGATTTTCGCATTACGTGACCAACGAAGGCATCCTGCGCAGCCGGGTAGAGGCCGACACCGCCTTTTTCTACGAGCCGACGCAGATCACCGAGCTTCATAAGGTGAAGGTCGTCTTCTTCGATGTGAAAGGGGCGGAGAGCTCGACCCTCACCGCCCAGCGGGGTACCTATCGCTGGCAGGACGGCTCGATGGAGGCCAAGGGCAACGTCGTGGTCGTTTCTCCCGACGGACGGCGCTTGGCCACCAGCGTCCTGCGCTACGAGAACGCCACCAATCTGATCATGACGGATCAGCACTTCACCTTCGATCGGGGAGAAGAGCACCTGGAAGGAAACAGCTTCCGCTCTGACCCTGACTTCAAGAATGTCGTCACCGATCGCCCCCGCGGCGTTACCGGAAACGGCATGTTGCTGCCGGGTCAGTGAGGCGGGTTCTCGCCACCTCGCCCGGCTTGGCCGTCCTGCTGACCTTCTTTGCGGCCGGCAGCGCGTATGGCCAAGCCGGACGCTGCGTTTTCCAGATTACCAACGTAGACCGGCAAGGGGCGGTGGTCGAGACGCCGCGGGGCACCAACTACTTTGCCGGTGGCAATGTGCAGCTCAGCTGCAAGGGCTCACAGGTCACGATGAAGAGCGACAGCGTCGCCGCCTACGGCGGAACTGTCGTGCATTTTATCGGGAACGTGAAGTACCGCGATTCCACCCTCACGATGGACGCGGACAAAGGCACGTACTTCAAAAACGGCGAGAAGTGGGAGGCCCGGGGGAAGGTCATAACCCAGAATCTGAAGACCGGCTCCAAGCTCACCGGGCCCGCGCTGGATTACTACCGGGTTGTTCAGGGGGTGCGGGATACGCTCGCGATGTACGCCACCGGCCGGCCACGAATCGAGTACGCCGATGCCGAGCCGACCGGCAAACCGACGGAGCCCTACATCATCGTGGCGGACCGGGTGCGGTTCAAGGGCAATGATCGGCTCTGGGCAGGCGGCAAAGTCACCATCGACCGGAGTGATTTTTCTGCCCGGGGTGACTCGCTTCGGCTGGACACCGGGAAGGGGAGTGATGGCACTCTGGTCGGTGGAACGCCCATAATGCGGGGCCTGGGCCGCGATAGCTTCAGCCTGGCCGGAAAGCGACTCGACCTCAAGCTGCAGGGGCGGGAGATCACTTACGTGATCGCCAAAGGCAATGGCCATGCCATAAGCAAGGAGTGGGACCTGGTTGCCGATACTATAGGTCTCGACATCAAGAATCGCCGGCTGGAGCGAACTCTGGCCTGGGGAGACTCGATCCGGCCCAACGCCAACTCGCCCGCGTATGCCATGCGGGCAGACTCGCTGGCCCTGGATACCCCGGGACAGCAGTTGAAGGAAGTCCGCGGTTTTGGCAAAGCCTGGCTTGGCGGCACCATCGATCCCCGGACCAAGCAGCGAGACTGGATGCGGGGCGATACCGTGGTCGCGCAGTTCGTGCAGAAAGACTCGGCCGGGACTCAGCACGCCGCGTTGAGCCGGATCGTGGCCCGGAAAGGGGCCCAATCGTTTCATCTCGATCCCAGTCCGCGGTACCCCGATCGGCCGTCGATCAACTACGCCCGGGGCAACGTGATCGTGATGACGATGAAATCGGGAGCGCAAGGCGGGGTGGATCGGGTGGACGTACAGGGGCTCCAGGATGGAATTCAGCTGGAGGCGAGTGACGCTCCGCCCGCCGATTCTCTGAAGACTCGCGGCGACTCACTCTCTCCTCGGGCGCCGGGGAGCCGATGACCGCACCGGAGTGGGTGTCTGCACTGGGCGACCGTGATCCCTCGGTCCCGATCGGATTGGCAGCCATCGTTCGAGCGGCGGGGCCCACGGACAGCATCGCCTTTTCCGATCTGGTGCACAGCTATCGCGAGGCCTACCTCGCCTGCTACCAGCAGCTCGGAGAGGCCGACCAGGAAGTCTCTGGCGATGATGTTCGGCACCACCTCAATTCCTCGGTGCTGCCGCGGCTGGCCACCGAAGGTTGGATCCTGGACACGGCGGCGGGCTATTGGCAGACGGTGCGGCCTCGGGTGGCCTGGTGGGGGCCCACGCCCCAAGAGCGGAAAACGGTCTATGACGCGCTGCTGAGCTCCGCCCGACGTGCGGTGCAGCGAGCCAAGACCTACACCCGGAAGCGCACTTCAGCGAGCCTTCTCGAGGGTCTCGACCTGCGCAAGAGCTTCAAGGGCCGGCCGGTAGTCGACCGGGTGAGCGTGCGAGTGGAGCAGGGCGAGATCGTGGGCCTGCTGGGACCCAATGGGGCGGGAAAGACCACGACCTTCTACCTTATTACGGGTTTGATCCTGCCGGATGAAGGACGGGTGCTGCTGGATGGCAAGGAATTGACCGACGCGCCGATGTATCAGCGGGCTCGGAGCGGCATCGGGTACCTGGCGCAGGAACCCTCGGTGTTTCGAAAGATGACCGTCGAGGAGAATATCCTGGCCATTCTGGAGACCCGACCCATGGGTCGGGAGGAGCGTCACCGGCAGCTCGACCGCATGCTCGACGAGCTGTCCATCAAGCATCTGAGAAAGAGCCGGGCCTACTCGCTGAGCGGCGGCGAGCGACGCCGTCTCGAGATCACCCGGGCTCTGGTCTCCGATCCCAAGTTCATGCTGTTGGACGAGCCGTTTGCTGGAGTAGATCCGATCGCGGTCCACGACATTCAGACCATCGTCGCCGGGCTTCGGCACCGCGGGATCGGCGTGTTGATTACCGATCATAACGTTGAACAGACTCTCGACATTGTAGACCGGGCATACATCATGTTCGAAGGCAAAGTGCAGGCCTCAGGAACGGTTCGTGAGCTGGTGTACGACGACCGGGTCGCGCAGCTGTATCTGGGACCCACGCTCACGGCCAGGCTTCGGGCCCGGCTCGAGGCTGTCGCATGAGAACCGGGCTATCCCAGCATACCAGCCTTCGCCAGGAGCTCCGGGTCAATCCACGGCTCTATCAGGCCATGGATATGCTGTACATGCCGATGATGGATCTTCAGCAGCACCTCAAGCAGGAGCTGCTGGCCAATCCCTTCCTCGAGCTGCTCGAGCCGGAGGACGAGACCACCGAGCAGCCCGCTGCGGAGGAGCAGAAGGAGCAGAAGGAGAAAGAGGAAGAAGTCGACTGGGAGGAAATTCTCCTCAACGGCTTCGAGGTGGGCGGCACCCGGGAGCAGTACGAGCAGCTGGAGTACACCGAGCCCGTGACGGTGGAAACCCGGAACCTGATCGATCATCTCCGGGAACAGCTCCAGATGCTGACCCTGTCGCCGCGGCAGTTGCTTTTGGCCGAAGAGTTTCTGGGCAATATCAACGAGGAAGGTTACCTCGCGGCCTCGTTGGATGAGATACTGGGCTCGGTCAACCAGCTCATGGCCGGGCACGTTGAAAGGGACGGAGAGGGCGGAGAGGACGGAGAGGACGGAGAGGGGAATCTCGAGAATTTCGGTCCGGGTGCTTCGCTCACCGGCTCGGCCAACTTCGCCTCTGCCCCTGCCGTAGCCGCGCCGACCTCTCCGCTTTCTCCCTCCGCTCCACCTTCTCCGTCCTCTCCGTCTTCTCCGTCTTCTCCGCCTTCTCCCTCGTCTCCGCCTTTTTACAGCATGCAGGAGGCGGAGGAGATGCTGGCCATCATCCAGCGCCTCGATCCCTCTGGGACCGGTGCTCGCGACCTCCGCGAGTGTCTTCTGATCCAGCTGGTCGAGCTGGGGGACACGACTTCACTCACGT
>DASUVR010000215.1:0-8289 GCA_036378855.1 Gemmatimonadales bacterium
GCGACAGGTACATTCTGGATCTCCCGTACAAGACGGCCCACTCGGACCAACGCAGTCCCGCCCTGATGCGGGAACCAGTGGGCGAAGAGGGATTCGAACCCCCGACATCCTGCGTGTAAGGCAGGCGCTCTGAACCAGCTGAGCTATTCGCCCCGATCGAGCGACACGGCTGCTAAGTTTTTAGCGGTATTGCAGAGACCGTGCCGTGGCGAGCAACACCCCCGGCTACAACGCGATGCCGACCGGAAACAGCACGCAATAACCGAAGACCAAGATCACCGCAGCCGCACAGGGGTGACCGGCTCGAAGTATCAGATACCCGACTACCAGCACGAGTACGGCCAGCCCCAGGATGATGAGATTTCGTGGGGCCAGCACGAAATGCCTGGGCGAAGCCTGCCCCGGACGGGTGGAAGAACGAGGGTTCGACATATTTAGGATGAGGCTACTACGGTTCCGGGGTTCGGTCAAGTTCAGACGTGGCTGCGTCTTCCGGTGGAATGTCCCATCCTTCATCGAGCGCGGCTCGGCGCGGCAGATCGGCTGCGCGACGGCGGCGGAGCAGGAACCACAGCACCAGCGTGAGCACACCCCAGCCTCCTCCCGCCAGGATCCAGTTAGCCAGGTTGTACCGCTGGCGAAGACTTCGACGCCATTCGACATCGAATTGCCCGAGGGTGAGCCCGGTGGTGCGCTGTACCGCAACCTCGAAGTCCTGGCCCGCTCGCAGCAGATCCAGCAGTGGGGTGAGTGTGTGGCTGGGGTTGCGCCGCGCCAGCTCGGTGACAGCCGAAGCCGCCAGGGCGTAAGCTGCATCCGCCGTTGAGGCAGATCCTCGAAGGGCTCCATCCAAGCCAGCGAGGTCCGGTACTGCTCCCCGGACAACGGCCAGATTCAACTCGAGACCACCGAGTCGCTCCCACTCGCCCGCGGCCCACGCCGCGTACCCCTCATCAAACCAGAGAGGCACCCGGACATCTATCGCCTCATGAAGGGCCAGATGGGCCAGCTCGTGCCGGAGCGTGCGGTAGACGTCGCCCAGATCAGCTCGCAGGAGAACGAGCCGCTCCCCGGGTAATGCCACCGCCGCCCCCCAACCCGGCGCACGGCCGGCCGAAAGGGAGTCGAGGCGACGGGCATCAGGCACCACAATGAGCCGGAGTGGTCCAGGACTGCGCCGGCCCAGGCCGGGCCAGTCGGTAGGCTCCGCTGCCCGGCGGGCCAGATCCGTGGCCAGCCTCAACTGCTCGGGCCAAGCCACAGCAGTAACGGGCCCAACCCGGATAGCTGTCGGTGGATTCTGCGCGGGCGTGCCCGCCAACGCACTGAGGAGGACTAGGAGAGCGGACTGCGCGGGACTTCACCTCCGGCGGATGCAACTTCCAACATTTCCTGACACCGTTTGGCCCAGGGATTGAACTTGTTGGCCTTGTACCCGTCGGTCCAGACTTTGACGGCTGCTTCCCGCTCTCCTCCCAGCCAGAGAGCGCGGCCCAGCTCGAAGTAGGCCTCGATGAGATTGGGGCCCAGCTTCAGAGTTTTGCGCAGAAAGGTCTGGGCATCTTCGTACATCTCACGCTCAAGGTAGACCAGGCCCAGATAATAGTGAGCATACAAGGTGGCCTTACGGTCATTGTCCAGTCGGATTGCCTTGGACAGGTGCTCGATGGCCTCGCCGAAGATGCCTTTCTTGAGACAGATATAGCCGACGTTGATCCGGGCGAGGGCGTTGGCCGGCTCCTTCATCAGGACTTTGGAGAAGTTTCCCAGCGCCTCATCGTAGTCCTCGTTCAGCATCTGGGCCCAGCCCAGAAGCGACGTTGCGTCCACCGCACCGGGCGAAAGGGTCAGCGCCTTTTCCAGGGCCTGAATAGCGCCGCCATAATCGCCCAGTGAGATCAGGCTCCACCCCTTCTCTATATAGGTAGAGGCACCCAGGTGGTCGGCGTGAACCGCGGGACGCTCGCCGGTGAACTGCGGTGCCGCAATGGCGTCCGCTCCATTAGCCGATTGCTTATAGCGCTCGACCAGTCCGCGTATGCCTTCCTTGATCTGGCCCAGATCAGTCAGGGCGCTGTCTACCCGCTTGAACAGGGAGATGATGTCCTTTTTCAGGGCATCCCGCTCGCCGCCCGGTGCATCCAGCCGGGCAGTCATTTCGGTCAGCTCCGCCTGTAAGGCCGTGAGCCAGGCTTCGGCCATCTATGCGGCTCCGAGCTCGCTCAGCGCCAGCCGCTCGCTGGACGAGAGCAGCTTGCGGGCATTCAGCAAGATGATGGTGCGTTCAGGCCGGGAAATGATCCCGGCGATGTACACCGCAGCGAGGCCGCTTACCACGGGTCCGGGAGGAGCGATGGTCGTGCTGTCCACTCGCAGCACCTCGCGCACCTCGTCCACCAACACAGCCACCCGCTGGTTCTCCAGCTCCAGCACCATGACCCGCGTTTCCTCGCGTATCGGAGCATCGAGCTCGAAGCGCTTCCGCAAATCAATCACCGGAACGGCGGTTTCGCCGTACGGCATGACGCCCTCGAGGAACTGGGGAGCCTTGGGGAGGGGAGATGGGGGTGCGTAGCGGAGAATACGCTCGACCTGCAGGATGTCGAAAGCGAATTCCTGGCGTCCCACCCTGAAGGTTACCACCTGGACATCGTCGCCAGTGTTCATGATGCAGCGGCCTCCGTCAGACGTGAGCTCAGCGCAGGCAGATCGAGTAACGGCACCAGGCCCTCGGCGTGGCGCGCCACTCCCACCGCCCAGGGCAGCGTCTCTCCCGGGGGAACCGGCAGCGCCCTTTCCCGAACCAGCACCTCTGCGTCCTCCACCTCGAGGCAAACGCGGCGGCCGGAAAGGTTGACCACGACCCCAACGTTACCGGTGCCGAGCGGAGTAGGCCGGCCTTCCAGTAATGAGGCGAGGTGAACCAGCGGCAACATGCGGCCATGCACCGCGACTAGACCGCGGACCGCGGCCTCCATGACGGGAACGGGATGCACCTCCCCCAAGGGGACCACCTCCAGCACCTGCTCGAGCAGAAGGCCAACGCGGCGTTGGCCAACCCGAACCAGAAGAAATCCTCCGGTACGAGCACTCATTGATGCCTCAACCGGTACAGCTCGGTGGCAATGCGGTCGGCCATGTGCGTTATGGGAACAACGTACTGAGCGCCTCCTGCATGGAGCGCCGCGCCCGGCATACCATAGATGGTGGCACTCTCCCGGTCCTGAGCCATTCCGGTTCCCCCAGCTTCACGAATCTGTCTCAGTCCCTCCGCTCCGTCCCGGCCTATACCGGTCAGCACCACGCCGATCGCCCGCGATCCAAACACCCGGGCCACGCTCCCGAATGTCGGATCGGCGGCCGGGCGGACTCCCCAGACCGGTGGCTCCTGATCCAGGGCGAGAGAGAGCCCACCGGCCGACGGAACTACTCTCATGTGAAAATCCCCCGGCGCCACGTAGGCTGTGTCAGCCAGCAAGGGCATGAGGTGTTCGGCTTCCACCACCTTGCAGCGACTCTGTGCTGCCAATCGATCAGCCAGGCTGCGGGTGAACTTGGGCGGCATGTGCTGCACGATCAGAATGGCCGCGCCCTGGCCCGCCGGCAGCTGGGGAACCAACAGGGACAATGCGCGGGGCCCCCCGGTTGAAGCCGCAATGGCCACACACAGCCTGGCCTCACCAGGAGCTTCTGCTCCTGAGCGGATCGGCAACGCCGGCACCGGCGCCGCTGCGCCGGTCAATCGCTTGATATCCGCAGTGCGGGCCGCCCGCAGCACAGTCATAAGCCGATCGGCAAAACGAGCGTTGGAAGCCACCCCACGGTCGTCCTCCTTGGCTACGAGGTCGATAGCGCCCAACTCCAGGGCGCGAATCGCAGCCGAGGCGCCAGGTCCGACATGAGCGCTGACGACGACGATGGGCCGCGGTGACTCGGCCATGATGTACCCGATCGCGCCGAGCCCGTCGACTTCCGGCATCTCCAGATCCATCAGCACCAGGTCCGGAGCGTGCGTCCGAACCTTTCGGAGCGCATCCATGCCATCGCGCGCGGTCGCCACAACGCGGAACTCGCCGGAGCCCTCCACCACGTCGGTGAGAAGTCGCCGGAAAAATGGACTGTCGTCCACCACGAGGACCCGGCCTGGATCAGAGATGCTGGACACCGTGTGCCACCGTGCTCACCTCGAGCAGGCCGTCGGCCACTCGGAGCCGCACCGTCCGGCCAAAGTCACCGCCAACGGCCTCTCCCACCAACGGAAGATTGTGCGACGTGAGGGCCTGCCGCGCCGCGACAAGATTGCGCTCGCCCATCTGGACGGTGCCGGGCGGCGCCAGTGCCGCGAACATGCTGGCGCCTCCGGCCAGCCGGGCCGTGATGCGGCGGGGCTGAGCTCCTTTGGCTGACATGAGATGTAGCAGCCGGGGAACGGCCGATTGAGGAAACCGGGCCGGGTTGCCGTCATCCCGGGCTAATGCCGGCGAGGGAAGTAGCACGTGAGCCAATCCCCCAACCTTGGCCGCGGCGTCATGCAGGACGATGGCGACGCAGCTCCCCAGTCCGACGGTCAGGAGCGTGTCCTCATCCTGGCCGATGCCCAGATCCGCTACCCGGACCACCACCTCCCGGCCGCTCACGCCGCCCGCCGGTAGATCCGCTCGCGCGCGTCCAACAGCGTGAGCAGGTCTCGGGCCTGCCCCGACAGCGATTCCACCTTGCCGAGGATCAGAAATCCGCCCGGGGCCAGGGCCTCGGCGAAGTCGAGAAACACCCGCTCCTGCATGGCTCGACCGAAGTAAATCACCACGTTCCGGCAGAGGATCAGCTGATAGCTGCGGCGGGGCGCCGGATCGATGCAGAGGTCGGAAGCGCGAACAACCACCCTGCGGCGAACCCGATCGATCACCTGGTATTCGGCGCCCCTCTCCTCAAAGTAGCGCTGAGCCAGCGACGCCGGCACGTCGGCAAGAGCCTCGCGGGGATAGCGAGCCTGGTTCGCGCGAGCCAGACACTGGGCGTCGACATCGGTTGCGTCAACCGTCACCCGATCGAAATGCTGTCCTCTGCCCTGCAGGTCCAGAAATTCGGCGATCATCATGGCGAGAGTGTACGCTTCCTCGCCGGAGCTGCACCCTGCGCTCCATGCCCGCATCGCCGACACATCTCCGCCGAGCAGCTCGGGCAGGACTCGATGACGCACCAGGTTCCAGGTTTCAGCGTTGCGATAGAAGCTGGTGACGTTGATCGTGATGGTGTCCTTGAGCCGGGCAGCTTCCGCGGCATCTCGCTCCAGCAGCTCCTGATATTCCTGATAGCTCTGCACCCCGCACGCGCGCATGCGAACGGCAATACGCCGCCGGAGGCACTTGTCCTTGTAGCCATCGAGCGAGAGGCCAGTGAGCCGCGAGATTCTGCCGATCAGCTCGAGGAATGCTTCCTCATCCGGCGGCGTCATTGGGAGAGGTCCAGCATCTCGAGGTTGGCCCGAGCCAACTGATGCCCGGGATTGAGTGCGGTGGCTTGAGCCCAGCTTTGCCGGGCTCGCGCCAGGTCGCGCCGCTTGTACGCGATGTTGCCCAGCTTGAAATACAGGTCATCTCCCAGCTCTGGGTTCAGCTTGGCTGCCCGCTCGTAGGCCTCGCCCGCTTCATCGTAGCGTCCCGTGCGGTAGAAAATGTCGCCCAGGTTCTTGGAGACCTGCGGCAGTGCGGCATCCTCGGCGAGGGCGGAGCGGAGGATCGACTCAGCTGCCTGCGTATCGCCGGCGGCCTCGAGAAGCACAGCCAGATTGTTCTGCAACACCGGATTGCTGGGGTAGGCCTCGACTCCTTGCTGGGCCGTGCGCATAGCGTTCTCCGCATCGTCCAAACCCACCGCCGCCAGCGTAGCGGCCCAGTACCACAGCGCCGGTACCGGCTTCCCCTGCAGGAGCTCGCAGGCCTGGGCCAGGCGCGACTGGGCCACCTTGTTGTCTCCCCGCTTCAGCGCAACAATGCTCCAACCCAGCATGATGCGGGCGTCACCCTTGGCGCGGCCGGCGGCATCGCCGTACGCGGCCTCCGCCTCGTCCAGCCGGCCTAACTGCTCCAGTGCAAAGCCGAGGTTATGCAGCGCAGCCGGCCGGGGAACGCCGGCCTCGGCCGCCTGCCGAAGAGCCAGAGCGGCCTCGTCCCAACGCGCCTGCCGGATGGCGATCAATCCCAGAAACAACGGAGCGCGGCTGTCGGCGGGACGCAGCTCGATCACCCGCCTGAACTCCCGAAGCGCCTCCTCGAGCATGCCGGCCTTGTAGAAGGCGATGCCCAGATTCCGGTGCTCGTCTACCCGGGTCTCGTTAACCTTGGGAGGCGCCGCCGTGGAGGTTCCTACCCGGTGCGCAAACCCGGCGGTGATCAGCCCGAACAAGGCCTTACCAACCTCGAATTCCACCAACCCCGACTCATCGATCACCTGACGCACGTCGCGGGTCCCATCGATCAACGGGAGCAGACGTTGCTGCTCGGCTGACAGCGTGGGTGCCGACTGCGCGATGTGGTGCTGATCGACCGAGAAGATCAGGTCGAAGGAGGGGATCTTCTTTTCGATCAGGCTCCACTCGTCGACTCGCCGGGCGCCTTCCAGCAGCAGCGCCTCGGGACTGATCCGAACCAGGAAATCTTCCCGCTCCGGTTTGACGCCGGCCTCGAAGTTGAAGGTCCCCGAGGTCCAGGTGAACAGGTAGTACACCGCCTCTTCGATCTGGAGGCGCATGTAGTCCTCCAGCTCGGCCCGAGTCAGGATGCCGAGCCCGACCAATATCTCTCCCAGCTTATGCTGCCGATCGTCGTCCTGCGCGTCGATCGCCTGCTGCAGCTGCTCGGCGCTGATGCGCCCTTTGCGAAGGAGGATGTCGCCCAGTCGGTCCCGGCGATTGACGATGGAGGCGTAAACGATCAGCCCCTCGTCGAGGTAGATGGTGCCGAAGTTGTGCTGATCGGCCAGCGCCAGACAGCCGGTCCTCCGGCCCAGGAAGAGCAGCTGGATGACGTCCGGAAGACTGGCCTCCTTGAGGCTGCCTTTGATCGCCATCAGCGCCACTCCTCGACGATGCGATCACCGACATCGGGCCAGTCCCACACGATTTTCTCCCGGCTCTTGATTCCGCCGGCAGCCGCTACCACGCCACTGGACCGGGTTGAAGTCTTGCGCGGCGGCTTGGGCTGGGCACCCTCGAGCACCTCTCGAGCCAAAGTCAGCGTGGGCGGGCTACCCTGGGTCTCAGCGGCATTCAGGATTCGCTGAAGCAAGCCATGCACCGCCCTGATGGACTCCACCGGACGCGAGCCCACGTAAGCGGCCAACTCGGGATCGACGGTGCCCACCTTGGCCTGGAGTGATCGCTCAACCACCTGTTGGCGGACCTCCCGTTCCGGAGCCGGCAGATCCACCACCAGTCCGCCCTCCAGCCGAGTGCGGAGACGGTCTTCCACCGCCTTCATCTCCGCCAGAGGGAGCGCAGAAGTAAAGACCATCTGGCGGCCGGATTCGACCAGGAAATTGAAAAGCACAAAAAGCTCGTCCTGAGTTCGGTCTTTCTCGGCGACGAGATGGACGTCGTCCAGCAGGAAGGCTGCCGCACCCCGATAGCGTGCGCGCCACGCCGGGACGGCATCCCGCTCTATGGCCTCGATCAGCTCTCCGGTGAATTCGTGGGCACTGAGGCAGGCCACCGGGCCTTTAACCCGGGGAGCCAGAGCATTCCCCAGAGCGTGGAGCAGGTGAGTCTTCCCCACGCCACTGGCTCCGACGATGACCAGAGGGTTGTAGCGACTGGCGGGCTCTCCGGCGATGGCGCGAGCGGCCTGCAGCGCCATCCGATTGCCGGGGCTTTCGAACAAGTCATCGAGGCGCCAGATGGGAAGCGGCGCCGGCGGAGGGTGCGCGCCCTCACGAGCGCGCTGGGTTATTGCCTCGGCACCGGCGATGTCCTCGGGATCGCGAAAGGCGCTGGAGCCGGCGAGTGATGGAGCCAGCTCCGAGGCCTCGGCATGAAGCGCCTGGAGCCGGCGCACGTCGGACTCGAACTGGCGGAGCACCTGCTCCGGATCCGTAGTCATCTCCTGCTGCAGCAACGCCTCGAGGCGTGCGGTACTGAAACCTTCTCCCTCCCACCGCAGAATGGCTGCTGCCACCTTGGTACGCCATGAATCGACCTGCTGGGCTACCGTGGCGGAGACCTCCGACAGGAAGTCGCTGAACTCGTCGACACTTTCCTCGATAGCTTCCTTCCTTGGCTTCTCCGTCGTCTCA
>DASUVR010000216.1:0-9431 GCA_036378855.1 Gemmatimonadales bacterium
ATTCGTCCGGGGGCGGTTTCGGCCAGCATGGGTTGATGGGTGTGTCCCATAACCAGCAGTCCGATGCCGGCATCAGTGGAAAGAAGTTGTTCGGCCCAGCCCCGTTGCCGCGCGGCCGCCCGGGCTAGTTTCGCTTCATCCATGGTGTGATCGCCCAGAACTGGGCTCAGCATGTCCACCAGCCGCAGCCCGAAATCCGGATGAAGCACGCGATACACCGCGGCGGTGGCCGGGTGTTGAATCACCCGGTGGATCAGTTTGGCCTGCCAACGAGGCTCAGCCAGTCCATCCCCATGGATTGCGGTGACCGTCCGATCGCCGATCTGGAATGTGGCGCGGTGCGGGTTGAAGCGGAGCCCGAGATCCCGTTCCCAGAAGTCGCGATCCCAGCGGTCGTGATTTCCTCCAACCATCACGATCGGCACGCGGCGGCGAAGCCGGGCCAGAGCGGCGGCCACGTGGAATCCGCGCCGGGGAATGACCCGTGAGTAGGTGAACCAGAAGTCGAACAGATCGCCGTTGATCAACAGACAATCGCCCAGCCCAGGCACCGCGTCGAAGAATTCGAGCAGTGCCTCCTCGGTATCCGGCGATGCAACTCCGAGGTGGGCGTCAGACACGATTACGAGGGTACGGCCCAGCACGGCGCCAAAGATGGACTCTCCCATATCCCGGTGCAACCGGCTCCCGGTCCCGGGCGTGTCAGACCCCACGTCCCGAACGTCTAACCCCTGAGGCTGCGATGATCAGCACGGTTTCATCGATCTCGGAGACCAGCGTACGGGTCAACTACTCCGAGACCGATCAGATGGGCGTGGTCTACCATGCACGGTATCTCGTTTGGTTAGACGTGGCCCGCTGCGAGCACCTGCGGCTGAGCGGCATGAGTTACCGCGAGCTGGAGCAAGCGGGCCTCCGTCTCGCCGTCAGCGAGCTCGCCATTCGGTACCGGCAGCCCGCTCGGTACGATGACCTAATCCGAATCCGGTGCTGGATTCGCGAGGTGGCTTCACGGCGGGTGGATTTCGGCTATGCCGTCGAACACGCCGAGGATCGACGTTTGTTGGCCACCGCCTCCACCCGGCTGATCGCCCTCGACATCGGGATGACGCTGGCCCGCTTGCCGGAGCGGGTCCGTCAGGTTCTTCGCCCCGTTCCGGACCCGGTCAGGCTGGCATGATGAGACAACTCTGCGGCCTGATCTTCTTGAGCGGGACACTCCTGTCTCCGTCTCTCCTGCCGGCACAGGACGAAGCCGTGGTCGAGCAGTTGGCGTCGGTACTTGCGGCCGAGGATGCTCGGGATTGGCAACCCGATCTCTTCCAACGGGCGCTGCTGGCACCCGATTCCCTGGTCCGCCGCACCGCCGCACTCGCTGCTGGCCGCATCGGCGATCTTCGCGCGACGCCCCTCTTGCTCGGGGTGCTGGATCAACCGGATTCCACCGTTCGCGTCGCAGCTGCCTTCGCCCTGGGCCTGCTCGGCGATTCTACCGCGGTGGAACCACTGATTCAACGCTTAACCGGACTGCCGCCACTGGATACCGCAACCGCAAACGAGGCGGTTACCGCGCTCGCAAAAATCGGGGGAAGGCGTACGGCCGACTTCTTTGCCTCCACGCTGGGCGGGAAGATCGCCCTGAGCCAGACTGACCCCGCTCCCGCCCTGAGCCAGATGCTGCTGGAGAGCTGGCGGCTGGGACAGGATGCTCAGGCCGCGTCGCTCCTGCCTTTTGCCGAGGACACCGTTCGTGACATTCGGTGGCGTGCTCTGTATTCGCTGGGGAGGCTCCGTTCGCCTGAGGCAGGCAATCATCTGATCAACGCCCTGCGCGCCGACGATGCGGAAACCCGAGCGACGGTTGCCAGGGTACTGACTCGGGAGTATGCCCAGCGAGCCAGGCTCGCTCCGGCAACCGTGTCCGGCCTGCTGGCCCGCGCCGTAGACGATGAGGATCCCGGGGTCCGAATCAATGCGCTTCGCTCGCTTGGGACCTACCACGATTCCTTGCTGGCGTCCGCGGTTGCCTCCAAGGTCGAAGATCCGGACTTGAACGCCCGGGTTCAGGCGACGTCGAGTCTGGGGGAGCTGGGGGGCTCGGTGGCGGCGGCTACCTTGCGGCGCCTCGTCCAGTCGAAGGCCGGGTTTGCTGTTCGCCGTGAGGCGCTGCTGGGTCTGGCTCGGATCGATCGGGCAGGATTCGCCGCTGCCGCCGAGTCGTGGAAAGCGAATGCGGACTGGAAGGCTCGGGCTGCCGCGGCCGAGGGATGGGCCCGAGCGGGCCACTCCGGAACGCCGGCGTTTCTCTCCGACCGGGACGGCCGGGTCATCGCGAGCGGACTTCAGGCCTGGGCTGACGCCGTGTCGGGCCCTGACCCCGCCCTCATCGGCGCAGCGCGCCGGTTGCTCGGACATGCCGACGCCGCAGTTCGCAGTGTCTCCGCCGACGCCCTGGCTCGCGCAGCTGCTCCGGCCGACATCACCCCCCTGGTTCAGATGTACAACCGTTCCGTCCGCGATTCGTTTCCCGAAGCCTCGCTGTCCGCACTCGGTGCCCTCCTGGCCATTTCAAAGAGCAGCGGCCCTGCCGGGGCGCAGGTCGAGCGCGAATTTCTTGCGACCGTGCCACGGCCCACCAACTACCTGCTGCGCCGGTGGGCGGAAGCCAACTGGCCCGACGCGGCAGACCGCTGGGGGCCAGCCTATCCGCTGTCCACCGGACGCACGCTGCAGGACTATCGCGAGCTCACCCGCCAATTCATCCTGGCCTCCGATTCGGTGGCAAGGCCACATGTGTTCATCGACACAGAGCAGCGCGGCACCCTCGAGGTCGAATTGTTCGGGCCCGACGCGCCGATGACGGTGGCCAACTTTCTCCGCCTGGTTGACCGCCGCTTCTTCGACGGCAATCGATGGCATCGAGTGGTGCCGAACTTCGTGGTTCAGGATGGTGATCCGCGGGGTGATGGCTTCGGCGGACCCGGGGGCTCGATCCGCGACGAGATCAACCGCGATCGTTACGGGGCCAAGCCCATGCTGGGAATGGCCCTGTCCGGCCCCGATACCGGGGCCAGCCAATGGTTCATCACTCTGTCTCCTCAGCCCCATTTGGATGGGACGTACACGCTTTTTGGGAAAGTTGTGGGCAACTTCGGTCCGCTGTCGCGCATCAGCCAGGGCGACCTGATCCGGACGATTCATCGATAGAAGAGAGAAGGGGCAATGACGGGGTTCCCATTATGAGGCGCTTCTGTACGATGGGGATTTTCTTGTCCCTCGTGTCCCTCTCCTCCGCCCCTGCAGCGGCCCAATTTTTTGCATTTGGTCAGAACAAGGTCCAGTACCGTCGGCTCGATTGGCGGGTCACTCGAGGGCCGCATGTGGACCTGTACTACTATCCTGCCGAGGCCGAGCTGGTGCCTGCGGCCTTGGCATACGCCGAAGCAAGTTATGACACCCTTTCGCTGCAGTTCGGTCACGCGGTGGCCGCCCGCATCCCGCTGATCGTCTATGCCTCTCATACCGATTTTGAGCAGACCAATATCCTCCCTTTCACCCCGCCGGAAGGGCTCCTCGGCGCCACCGACTTCCTCAAGCGAAGAGTGTCTCTCCCCTTTCGGGGGAACTTTGCCGAGTTCCGCCATACTCTGCGCCACGAGATGGTCCACGTCTTCCAGTTGGATCTACAGGCGGAGAGCTACTACCAGGCACCCAGGGCCCGACGTTTTGGTTTCCCCTTATGGTGGAGCGAAGGATTGGCGGAGCTCTGGTCTGGAGGGGAGGACGCGCGGGACTACATGGTCCTCCGGGATCTCACGCTCAGCGGAAGGCTGCCGCAGTTCAAACAGCTGACCTACTTCACCGGGGGTATCGTCTATCCGATCGGAGGCAGGATTCACCGTTGGCTGGCGGACACCTACGGTGACTGGCGGGTCGCGCTGATCTATAAGGAATTGAACCAGCACGACAACTTCGAAGATGCTATCCGTGCCGTCTACGGCCGGTCTCTGGATCAGCTCAGCGAGGAATTTCAGCTTGCCATGCGGCGGATCTATTACCCCTCGGTGAATGGCCTGGCTCCCTTGGGAGTACTGGGACAGGAGATCACCCGGCTCGGGGTCAAGCCCGCGTTCATTCCTGATTCCACTGGAGAACATCGGGGTGAAATCGCCTACGTGTCTCCAGCCACGGGATACCTGAGTGTCTACCGCAAGGGAGTGGACGGTGGCCGGGCCCGGAAGGTCGTCACTGCCGGCCGCTCGGCGGAGCTCGAGGCGTTTCACCCGTTCGACTCCCGGATGGACGCGTCGCGCAAAGGTTATCTGTTATTCACCGCGCGCTACGGCGACCGGGACGCCCTCATGGTGTGGGATCTCAGGCGGGGAAAGGTGGCGGGGCGGTACCAGTTCGATCACCTGGTCTCAATTCTTTCACCCATGTGGATGCGTGATGGGAGAAGCATCGTCTTCAGTGGGTTGTCTGAAAGCGGGGTTTCCGATCTCTATCGGGTATACCTGCCGAAGGGAAAGCTGGAGCCGCTCACCCGCGATCACTATCAGGACCTTGATCCCAGCCCGGCACCGGATGGCCGCCGGCTGGTGTTCGCCTCTGACCGGACAGCGGGTGGACTCGACGGCGCCGTGAATCTTTTCGTGCTCGACGTGGTGACCGGTGACATTACTCAGCTCACCCGGGGGCACTGGGTGGATGAGGCCCCCACCTGGGGCGCCGACGATCGGATCTATTTCACCTCCGATCGGGATGGGGTCCTCCTGAATGTCTTTTCCACCGACAGTCTGGGAAATGGACGGCGAGAAACCAGCGCCTGGAGTGGTGCATTCGATGCGGTCCCGCTGCCGGACAGTAGTGGGTTGGTCGTCGGAGGATTCCATGACCTGAGCTGGAACCTGTACCGTTATCCCGTCGACTCGGCTGCGCGCCAGGATCGGTTCACTCTTGATTCTGGTCCTCCACCAGCCCAGTGGGCCTGGGCCGGTGGCAGCCACAAGCCCGCTGCCAAGGTGGTGGGAGAGCCGTACCGTAGCCGGCTGACTCTGGATTTCGCCGCTGGAGGCGCCGCCTTTGTCCCGGGGTACGGAGGGGCTCAAGGGATATCCTTTCTCATGAGCGATCTCCTCAGCGACAACCTCCTGTATGGCAGCATCGGATCTTTTCAAGGACGCCGGCTTGGCAGTGTGTTCGCGAACATCAGTGCCAGCACGATCTACGTGAATCAGCAGCGGCGGCTCAATTGGGGTCTGGGCGCGTTCCGTACCAGAAGCCGGAACTACGAGGGCGACCTGGTGGTCGCCTATGAAGAACTGGCGTACGGTGCACTCGGCCTGCTTCGGTACCCGCTGAGCCGTTTCAGCCGAGTGGAGGGCACCGCGGTCCTGGAACATTCGGACCGGGTGGACTTCACCCTTACCGTCGACGAACCACGGCGGGTCGGCTGGATCGCCTCGAACTATCTAAGCTTCGTGCACGACAACTCGCTCTGGATTCCGTCCGGCCCAATCGATGGGGGAAGGTTGAGCGTCACTGGCGGTATCTCCAGCGATTTTACCAATAGCCGCTTCGACAGCTATCTGTTGAGTGGAGACTGGCGCCGCTACCTCCGGCTAGGCCGGCGCAGCGCCTACGCCATCCGAGCTTTTGGTTTCTACAGTGGCGGCGATCGCCCGCGACGAGTGAACATCGGCGGCACCCTCGGCCTGCGCGGGTATCCCGAGTTCGGATATATCGTCGGTACTCGAGCTTATATGCTCAATCAGGAGATCCGGTTTCCGGTGTTGACTCACCTGACACTGGGAACCCCGCTCGGCGACATCGATTTTCCAGAAATACAGGCGGGATTTTTCGGGGACGTGGGGAAGGCGGTTCTGCATCAGGACTCGGAGCGAGCATTACTGGGGAGTTGGGGCATCAGCTTCCGTTTGGCGCTCGGTCCGTTTGCGGTATTGCGCCTCGACCTGGGTCGCCGCTTCAGCGATGGCAATTTCCGAGGGTACAGTCTCGACCGGAGCCAGCGGGATCCCGATTTCGTGCATTTCTTCTTCGGTTATAACTATTGATGGGACAACGTGTTCGTGTTGACCCGCCAGTCCTGCTCCTCTATCTTGGCTCGGCCGCTATCGCCTGCCGAAACGCACCGGAACCAGTGATGCCGGTCGGAGCACGGCCGGCAACTTTGGCCGAAGTCGCTCCTTGGGTCAACGCCACAGTGCCAACGGCACATCAGGTTTATCGATTCAAGTGGCTCCTCCGAGACGAACGGGGAAGTGCGGGTGGTCACGGAGCGGTGCGAGTAGCCCCACCCGATTCCCTGCGATTCGATGTGGCCGGTCCGTTCGGCAGTGGGGGAGCCTCCGCCGTGGTGATCGGTGATCGGGCACTCTGGACCGACCCGGCCGATGCCATTGCCCGGCTGGTCCCGAACTATCCGCTGATGTGGGCCATGTTCGGCGTGGCGCGAATGCCGCCGGAAAGCGTGACCGTTCGCGCGCTGAGTACATCTTCTGCCCAAGCTTGGCAGTTTGCTGGAGCCCGGGACACGGTGGCTTATGCCAGGAGCCCGGGAGTCGACGGCCGGCTGGTGGCGGAGGTCCACCAGGCCGGCACGCTGATCGGCCGCGCCGAAACGACTCTGGGGCCCGATGGAGCACCGCTCAAAGCCAGGCTCACTGTACCCAGCGGTCCGGCCCAGCTGGACATTACGTTTCTCTCCATAACGCGGGACACCTTTGCGCCTGATATCTGGACTACTCGTAAGCCTTAGTACTCTGCTCACTCTCGGCTGCTATGGTTTTGCGGGCGGTGGCTTACCCCCTGCCATCAAGACGGTCGCTGTCCTCCCTTTCGACAATCAGACGCCGGAACCCACGCTGACCCAGGAAATTTCCCGAGCGGTTCGCGAGGCAGTGGAGCAGAGACTGGGCCTCCGGCAGGCCGCCGAGCCGCGGGCGGACGCCATCGTCCGAGGCTCGATCACGCGCTACGAGCCCGATCTCCCAGTGGCCTACGCCGGAGGCGACAGCACTGTGACCGTCACCCAACGTGAGCTCCAGATTACCGTCTCAGTCGAGATTCTGGACCAGCGACAGGGTAAACCGCTCTGGCAACGGAACGGGCTCACGGTACGGGGGACGTACGTGCCGGGACAGGAGGCAAACGGCCGCAGGAAAGCCCTGGACGATCTGGTGGTGAATATCGTCGAAGGCGCCCAGTCTCAGTGGTGAGTTCTCCTCCGGTTCGAGTCTAGCCGTGCACGAGCTCTCAGCTCCCGCCTTGTTCCTGACACTGGCGGCTATACTGGTAACCGCGAAGTTGCTGGGTGAGCTGGCGGAACGGGTGGGCCAACCGGCCGTACTCGGTGAGTTGCTCGCCGGCGTTTTGCTGGGTGGAAGCGTCCTCGGAATTGTTCCAACCTCCGGGGCCATGGGAGAGGTGGTGCACGTACTGGCGGAGTTGGGAGTCGTGCTCCTTCTCTTTGAGATCGGGCTGGAAACGGACTTGCGTGAAATGTTTCGCGCCGGTCCCGCCGCACTGGCGGTTGCCACCGTAGGTGTCGTGCTCCCCTTCTTCTTTGGATTCCTCTATTGGGCGTATGTGCCCCACGCCGCGAGCGGTGGCTCCACGGACCTGACGACGACCGCCATCTTCGTGGGCGCCACGCTGACGGCCACATCCGTCGGCATTACTGCTCGGGTTCTATCTGACCTTCGGCGGATGAATACGCTGGAGGCGCGGATCATCATCGGTGCCGCCGTCATCGACGATGTCTTTGGCCTCGTCATTCTATCGGTCGTGTCGGGGCTGGCGGCCGGAGCGACCGTCGCGCCGTTGAGCATACTGCGGATCTTTACCGTCGCGGTCGGCTTCTTGGTAGTCGCCGTAGTAGCCGGACGGTTCCTCGCGCCGAAGCTGTTCGATCTGGTCGTCCGGATGCGGGTCCGTTACGTCCTTCTGGTGGCTGCCATCGCGTTTGTGCTCGGATTGTCGGCAGTAGCCGCAATGGCCGGCTCAGCTCTCATCATCGGTGCCTTTGCCGCAGGGTTGATTCTGTCGGGTATCAACCAGTTCGAAACTATAGAGCGCGAGGTCCGGCCGGTGGGTTCGATTCTTACTCCCATCTTCTTCGTGAGTGTCGGCGCTTCCGTCAACGTGCGGCTGCTCGACCCCAGCCGGGAGGGGGCTTCGGGGCTGCTTGGAGTAGCGGTGGTGCTGACCCTGCTTGCGGTTGCTGGCAAAGTCGCTGCCGGATGGGCGGCTCCCTGGGCGCAGTTTCGACGAGTGGTGGTTGGGGTGGGGATGATCCCCCGGGGTGAGGTCGGATTGATCTTTGCGGACATGGGGCGGCGGGCGGGCATCCTGAACGAAGCCGTGTTCGGCGCCATTTTGCTCATGGTTATGGCCACCACCTTCGTTGCGCCGCCCACTTTGAAGCTGCTCTTCGGTGCCCGGACCTCTGATACTCCGGCATGATCAACACCAGGACTAAATTGATGAGCTTGAAAAAAGCTCTGGTTTGGCGAGACGACCAGGCCGGCCCCGTAGTCTTTACCAACGGCGTTTTCGACCTGCTGCACCCCGGCCACGTGGAGCTGCTCGAAGCCGCCCGGCGGGAAGGGGCCGTGCTGATTGTCGGGGTAAACAGCGATGCCTCAGCGCGTCGGCTGGGCAAAGGACCGGATCGGCCATTGAATGATGCGGCCGCGCGGAGCCGGGTCCTGGCTGGTCTAGCGGCCGTGGATAGTGTGGTGATTTTCGACCAAGACACGCCGCTCGAGCTGATTCACCAGCTGGCCCCCGATGTTCTGGTTAAGGGAGCGGATTACGCCCGCAGCGCCATCGTCGGAGCCGATCTGGTAGAATCCCGGGGAGGGCGGGTGGTGCGAGTCCCCCTGGTCACCGGTTTCTCCACCTCCAATATCGTGGATCGCTTTCGTGCCTAGACCTGACAGCCGTGCCCCGGATCAACTGCGCCCGCTCGTGCTGGAGCGGCGGGCCAACCCCTACGCCGAGGGGAGCTGCCTCATTCGGATGGGCGGCACGCTGGTCCACTGTACCGCCAGCGTAGAAACCGGCGTGCCCGGCTTCAAGAAGGGAACCGGCGAGGGCTGGGTCACCGCGGAGTATGCCATGCTGCCGCGAGCAACCGTGGAGCGCACCTCCCGCGAGCGGAATGGGCCAGGAGGCCGAACTCAGGAGATTCAGCGGCTGATCGGACGCTCACTCCGCGCGGCGATGTCTACCATGAGCTTCGGCGAGTTCACCATCCGGGTGGACTGCGACGTGCTTCAGGCTGATGGTGGAACGCGCACTGCCTCCATCACCGGCGGCTGCGTGGCATTGGCCGACGCATGCGCCTGGCTGGCGGAACGAACCGGGAAGCCCTCACCCTTCGGCAAGCTGGTGGCTGCTGTTTCGGT
>DASUVR010000217.1:0-13805 GCA_036378855.1 Gemmatimonadales bacterium
CGCGGCATTCCTCCTGATCTCCAGCACCAGCGGGCGGATGGCCATACTCGGCGCGGCGGCAGCCACCGACCTGCTCGACGGGCCCATCGCGCGCCGGCTGGGTGGCTCGCCTTTGGGCCCCGTGATCGATCCCATCGCGGACAAAGTCTTCATGGCATCGGCGGTTGGGGTGGTCGCCTTCTCCGGAC
Organism: Gemmatimonadales bacterium; assembly: GCA_036378855.1. Lineage (GTDB taxonomy): Bacteria > Gemmatimonadota > Gemmatimonadetes > Gemmatimonadales > GWC2-71-9 > CAVVWJ01. The sequence continues at coordinate 189 of DASUVR010000217.1, forward strand.
GCCTCGAGGTCTGGGAAATCGTCGGGGTGCTCCTCCGCGATATCGTCGCCACGCTGGCGTTCGCTGGTACGCTCATCTCCCACCAACCTCGAGCTATTCCCGCCCGCTCCAGCGGCAAGGCGGTCACCGTTGCCCAGATACTCACCCTGATGGCGTTTCTGCTTGACTCACCATACCTGCGGCCTATTGCCTGGGCCACCGCGCTGATCGCCATCATCGCAATCTGGGACTATTACCGGGTGGCGCCCCGGGCTCAGAAGCGCCTGGGAGCCTGAATGCCGGGAGAGACCAAACGAATCATACTGGAATGGGAGGAGGCGCTCCGCTTTCGCGGCGGCGAGCCCGGAGGACCATCCGTCCTCATCGACGGAGATAATGCTGAGGGTCCCGGTCCGATGCTCACTCTCTTGCTGGCGGCCGCCGCCTGCACCGGGTCAGACGTAGTCGTGGTCCTGAAGAAGATGCGGGTGTCGTTCAGCACTCTCCGCATAGAGGTCTCGGCCGTGAGGCGAGAGACAGAGCCGCGCCGTTACGTGTCGTTGCACCTCGACTATAGCCTCACGGGAACCGGGATCGATCCGGCCAAGGTTCGCCGGGCCATCGATCTTTCGCTGGAGAAGTATTGCTCCGTCATTCACTCGCTTGCGTCGGATATCGCCATCACCTATGCGCTGTCGCTGGCGTGAGCTTTTCATGGCGGGCGGAGCCTTGGCCTGGGGGCACCCCGGCAGCGCACAGATGATTCGAGAGCTGGGCGTGCAGGCAATTGGGACCTTTTCCGACCCGGGCCTGCTGGTGGCCGGTGGATTCGGTGCCCTGCGTACCACCGGCCGAACCCGACTATCCCTGGGCCTGGCTGCCGGGGTCTCCGACGGGGAGCTGGCAGTGCGGGGAGAGCTGCTCGGCCATTTCCTGCTGAGCCCGGAGGAGCACCGGAAGCCGGGTTTCTATGTGGCCGGAGGAATCGCGGGCGTTGAGGGCGTTGTGGGACGAGGATACCTGGTGCTGACTTTGGGATTGGAACAGACACCCGGGCGCAACTCCGGCTGGGCCGTCGAGGTCGGCGCCGGAGGGGGAGTGCGGGTGGCGGCAGGGTACCGCTGGCGCCGGTTCCCCGGGATATCCGGACAATAAAAAGGCCCCGGAGAGCGACTCTCCGGAGCCCCTCCAGCTTTGGCTTCGTTCAGGCCGCGCCTGATTCCACCGCTTCAACCCGCCGCACCGGCTGGCAGTAACGCTCGCCCAAAGTACGCAGCTCGGCCAGCTCCTCATCGTCCAGATCTTCATACCGGTCAGCGACATACCCCATGGTATCGTCGAACCAGTCCTTTTGATGCTCCGGCAGCGCGTCGATGACGCCGCAGCGGAGGATGTGGCTGAACAGCTCGTCACGGGCCTGGGCGAATGAGATCGCCTCAGAGGAACTACGGGATTTCTTCTTGCTCATGCACCATCCTTTTAAAGACAGATCGGGTACTCTCTCGCACGGTAAAGATAACCGATTGCACTATTTGGTGCAAAGTCACAGGAGAGCGGCGATGTCAGTGTCCCTGTGTCGGACTGAGGGCCTAACCCCTGCGCCATCACAACAATAGGATGGAGCTGCTGGTTCCTGCTGTGCGCTATGAACTCTGGCCCAAGGCAGGCGGTCGGATCGCGACTCGTGTCTCCCGACTCATTATCTTTATCGACCCGAATGGCATGAACTTGACCGAGGGTGGCTACGCCCCTCGAGGTGGGTATGGCAGAGCACGACGAGGTGTACAACGAGGAGCGGGCACAGCGCCTGGCGGCGCTGTTGAGGGCTCTGGCCGAAAGGATCCAGGAGCTCGACCGCTCGGGCCAACTGCTCCGGGGTGGCCCGGAGCTGTTGCGGTTGATGGGAGATGCCCGGAGCGAGCTGTTCCACTACGAGGTGCGCAGTACCTACGACACTCCAGAGGTGGCCGACAGCCGCCGCATTGTGGAAGAGGCACAGCGGCAGGATTCCTTTCTCCCGGATGATCCGGAGGACGAAGAGCCATGGCGGGGACGCAGGCCGGAGTAAAACGGTTCTACACGCTATTCGCGGTGTTGGCGCTCGCCGGTGTCGGGGTACTGGCCTACCTGCTCCTCAAGCCCAGCACCATCAGCATTCCGGCCAACGTTACGATCCAGCCCGGCGACACCTCGGGCTTCCACGGGTACGTGAAGGGCTCCAAGGACGCACCGGTCGAGATCACCGAATTCGCCGATTACCAGTGTCCATTCTGCCAGACGTTCGCCACGCTCCAGATGCCGACCATCGAGGATCGGCTGATCAACGGCGGCCGGCTCCGCTGGCGCTACCGGGACTTCCCCCTGCAGCAGCACCAGTTTTCCCGGTTGGCAGCTCACTCCGCCGCCTGCGCCGACGAGCAGGGGAAGTACTGGGCTCAGCATGAGCAGATCTATCAAGGGCAATCCGAGTGGGCCGCCGCCCGCGACGCGGGGCCTTTCTTCAGGAATTACGCCCGGACAGTCGGACTCGATCTCGGCCGCTACGACAGCTGCATGAAGTCAGGAAAGTACGCCGGGCGAATTCAGGCGAGCTATAATGAAGGAGTTCAGCTGGGAGTGAGCTCCACGCCCACCCTGCTGATCGGCAACCGGCTGTACCGGGGCCGGCTCGACTCCGACGCCATAATCAAGATGGTGGATTCTCTGGCCCCTCGTCGTTGATGATCCACCGCATGACCGCAGCTGTGCTGAGCCTTATCGGGTTCTTCATTTCCGCATACCTCTATCTCTACAAGATTGGAAGAATCGGTACTCTGGCCTGTGGAACCGGAGGCTGTGAGACCGTGCAGCAGAGTACCTGGAGCCGGTTTGCCGGCGTAGAGGTCGCGCTGATCGGCCTGGTGGGGTATGCCGGCCTCCTCGCCGTCAGCCTGGTGGCTCTGCAGCCCGCCGTGGCGGAGCGGAGCTGGCCTGCCAAGCTGCTGGCTCTCCTCTCCGGTATCGGCGTGGGATTCACCGCGTATTTGACGTATCTGGAGCTGTTCGTCATTCACGCCATCTGCCGCTGGTGTGTTGGCTCGGCGGTCATCATCATTTCCATCTTCGTCGTGGCGCTCCTGGAGCTTCGCAGGCTCTCCCGCACCCGGAGCTTGTAGCGCTTGTCCCGCAAGGCCAAATCGGTATCCGGCAAGCAGCTCGCCCTCCTGGCGTTCGGCGCCCTTGGTGTGGTGTATGGCGACATCGGAACCAGCCCGCTATATGCCTTCAAAGAGTGCTTCTTTGGTCCGCACAGCTTCCCGGTAACCACCAGTAACGTGCTGGGCATCCTGTCGCTCATCTTCTGGTCGCTGAACTTCGTGGTCACGTTCAAGTACCTCTCCATGGTGATGCGGGCGGACAACCGTGGAGAGGGGGGGATCCTGGCCCTCCTGGCGCTGGTTCGACCCAGCGGCCAAATAACCACGAGAGGGCGGCTGCTGATTGCCACCGGACTCTTCGGGTCGGCACTGCTCTACGGAGATGGGATCATTACTCCGGCCATCTCGGTGCTGAGCGCCGTGGAGGGACTGAGCGTGGCCACGCCGGCCCTCCAGCACCTGGTGGTCCCCATCGCCTTCGTGATTATCCTGGCGCTATTTGCCCTGCAACGGCGGGGCACGGCGGGGGTGGGCGCCGTCTTCGGGCCCATTACCGCGATCTGGTTCCTCTGCATTGCAATTCTGGGGGTAATGGGCATCAGCCGCGAGCCCGCCGTGCTGCGAGCACTGGATCCGCGCTACGCCGTGGATTTCTTCGCTCGTGAGGGCATTACCGGCGTAACGGTTCTTGCCGCCGTCATCCTGGTGGTCACCGGGGGTGAAGCCCTGTATGCCGACATGGGGCATTTCGGCCGGCGACCCATCCGCTTGGCGTGGTTCGGCCTGGTGCTGCCCTCGCTGGTTCTCAACTACTTCGGCCAGGGCGCATTGCTGCTGAACAATCCGGGTGCGGCCCGGAACCCTTTCTACGCGCTGGTGCCCGAGTGGGCGTTGTATCCCATGGTCGGAATCGCGACGGCGGCTGCCGTGGTGGCTTCACAGGCCCTCATCTCCGGCGCGTTTTCGCTGACCCGCCAGGCCATTCAGCTGGGGTATAGTCCGCGGATGAAGATCATCCATACCTCCAGCAGCACCATCGGACAGATCTACATCCCTACGGTAAACACCATACTGATGGTGGCCTGCCTCGGGCTGGTGGTGGCCTTTCAAAACGCCAGCGCTTTGGCGCTCACCTATGGCGTGGCGCTCTCCGGGACGATGACCATCACCACGATCCTCTTTTCCATCGTCATGCGCCGGCTGTGGGGCTGGAGCTGGTGGAAGGCGGGGGCAATCACCCTGGTCTTTCTGGTAGTAGATCTGGCGTTTGTAGGCGCCAATATGCTCAAGGTGCCCAACGGCGGCTGGCTGCCGCTGCTGGTAGCGGCGCTGGTGTATCTGCTCATGTCCACCTGGAAGAAGGGTCGGGTGCGGCTCACCGGCATCGTGCAGGAGAACACGCTCCCGATGGATCTCTTTCTCGACGACATTCGGCGGCGGCAGCCGTACCGGGTCCCGGGGACCGCCGTCTTCATGACGTCGGGGAGCGGCGGCGCCCCGCCAGTGCTGCTGCACCATCTCAAGCACAACAAAGTGCTGCACGAGAAGGTTATGCTCATGTCGGTGCACACAGAGGAGATTCCGCAGGTCGCGGATAAGGACCGGGTGAAGTGCAACGAGCTGGGCGAAGGGTTTTACCAGGTCATGGCCCGTTATGGATTCATGGAAACGCCGGACGTGCCGGACGTGCTCCGCATCTTGGGAAAGGCGGAAGACAACGGCAAGCCGGTGACCGTCAAGCTGGCCAATACCACGTTTTATCTCGGACGGGAAACCCTGATCGCCACGACGACAGGCAGGAAGAAACCCCGGGGAGAAAAACCGCTCGAAGGCCGCCGGATGGGCCGATTGCGCAAGAAGCTTTTCATCCTGATGGCCCGCAACGCCCAGTCGGCCACTGCCTACTTCGGTCTTCCCCCGAATCGGGTGGTCGAGCTCGGCGCCCAGATTCAGTTCTAGATGACCGCGGTCACCAGTCCATCTCCCCCCAGTTCGACTCATCCAGTCTCCCAACCCAACCGGCGCGCGCTGCTTGCGTTGTCCCTGGGAGCACTCGGAGTGGTCTACGGCGACATCGGGACCAGTCCGCTCTACGCCCTCAAGGAGTGTTTCGCCCCCGAGTACGGCATCGTGCCCACGCAGGCCAACGTCATGGGCATCCTGTCGCTCATCTTCTGGTCGCTCAACTTTGTCGTTTCCTTCAAGTATCTCATCTTCATCATGCGGGCCCACAACCGGGGTGAAGGCGGAATCATGGCCCTCCTCGCCCTCCTGCATCCTCGGCGGGACACGGCCGGCTCGCGGCGTTGGCTGGTAGCCCTGGGCCTCTTCGGTGCGGCACTGCTCTATGGCGACGGGGTCATTACTCCTGCCATTTCGGTGCTCGGTGCGGTGGAGGGCATCGGGGTGGCCACGCCGGCACTACATGCAGCCACACCGGTGATTGCCGCCCTCATTCTCATCGGGCTGTTCATGTTTCAGCGGCGGGGGACCGCCCGGGTCGGCGCGGTGTTCGGACGGATCATGCTGGTCTGGTTCGGGACCATTGCCGCGCTCGGCGTTGCCGGCATTGTAGAGCATCCCGAGGTGCTGCGTGCGTTGAACCCGTGGCACGCGTTCGACTTCATGTTTCGCAATGGACGCCAGGGCTTTCTGATTCTCGGCGCGGTCATCCTGGTGGTGACCGGGGCTGAGGCTCTCTATGCCGATATGGGGCACTTCGGCAAACGGCCCATCCGCCTTGCCTGGTTCAGCCTGGTGCTACCGGCACTGGCGCTCAACTACTTCGGCCAGGGGGCGGTGCTCCTCGCCCGTCCGGAAACTGCCCAGAACCCCTTCTACGGTTTGGTGCCGTCGTGGGGGTTGTATCCGATGGTGCTCATTGCCACGACTGCGGCAGTGGTGGCGTCCCAGGCGCTGATCTCCGGGGCTTTCTCCCTGACTCGGCAGGCGGTGCAGCTGGGATACAGCCCCCGGGTCACCATCCAACACACATCGCAGACCGAGATCGGGCAGATCTACCTGCCCGGCCTGAATCGCACCCTGGGACTGCTCTGCGTGCTCCTGGTGCTCGGGTTCCAGAGCTCCGGCGCCCTGGCCTCGGCCTATGGCATTGCTGTCACAGGAACAATGACCATCACAACCCTGCTGTTCTGCGCCGTGGCCCGCCAGCGCTGGAACTGGAGTGTGGCCCGGGTGGCGACGCTGGGCGCGGTATTTCTGGTAGTAGACCTTTCCTTCCTGGGAGCAAACCTGGTCAAGGTCGCGAAGGGTGGCTGGTTTCCTCTGGTGGTGGCCGGCGTGGTCTATCTGCTGATGACTACCTGGAAGCGGGGGCGTGACACCGTGCTCGGCATCATTCACGACAATGCGCTACCACTGCCCCTGTTTCTCGGGGACATCAGCCGTCGCGAGCCATCCAGGGTCCAGGGAACGGCGGTCTTCATGACATCGAACCCAGGCGGAGCGCCGGTGGTCCTGCTGCACCATCTCAAGCACAACAAGGTGCTGCACGAGAAGGTGATCATCATGTCGATTTCGGGAGAAGAGATTCCTCAGGTCAAGCCGGAGAATCGAGCCGAGGTCCAGGAGTTGGGCAACGGATTTTACCTGGTAACCGGACGATATGGCTTTATGGAGTCACCCGACATTCCGGCTCTGCTGAGCACCCTCGGCTCTCGGGGTTTGGAAGCCAAACCCATGGAGACCAGCTTTTTTCTGGGACGAGAGACGTTGCTGCCCACCGGCAACTCCCGGCTCTCCCGCTGGCGCAAGAAACTTTTCATCCTGATGGCCCGGAACGCCCAGTCGGCGACGGCATTTTTCAACCTGCCGCCGAATCGGGTGGTGGAGCTGGGCGCGCAGGTCCAGATCTAGGTCTACTACCCCTCCTTCTCTTCGTACATCTCCTTCAGCCGGTTTACCACGTTGGGGTCAGCCAGGGTGGTGGTGTCGCCCAGAGCGCGCCCTTCCGCGATGTCCTTGAGTAAGCGCCGCATGATCTTCCCGCTCCGGGTCTTGGGGAGATCGGCGGAGAAGAGGATATCGTCGGGGCGGGCGATAGCGCCGATCTTTTTGACCACATGCTCCTTCAGGTCATCCGTGAGGCCAGGCGTAGCGTGTTTCCCTTCCTTTAGGGTAACAAAGGCTGCGAGTGCCTGACCCTTGAGCTCGTGAGCCCGGCCCACCACGGCTGCTTCCGCTACCGCCGGGTGATCTACCAGCGCGCTCTCCACTTCCATGGTCCCGATTCGGTGTCCGGCAACATTGAGCACGTCATCCACCCGGCCCAGAATCCACCAGTAACCCTCCTCGTCCAGCTTGGCCCCATCGCCGGCGAAGTAGCGGCCGGGGAACCGGCTCCAGTAGGTGTCACGGTAGCGTTTGTCGTCGCCGTAGAGGGTGCGGAGCATGCCCGGCCAGGGCTGGTTGAGGGTGAGAAATCCGCCACCCTTCTCCAGCGGCTTGCCACTCGCATCTACCAGCTCAGCGGTCACACCGGGAAAGGGTACGGTGGCGGAACCGGGCTTGGTGGTAGTGACCCCGGGCAGCGGAGTGATCATGATCCCGCCGGTCTCGGTTTGCCACCAGGTGTCGACGATGGGACAGCGCCCGCCCCCAATCTGCTCGTGATACCACATCCAGGCCTCGGGATTTATGGGCTCGCCGACGGTACCAAGCAGCCGCAGAGTGCTGAGGTCGTGTCTGCGGGGGTGCTCGGGACCCCACTTCATGAAGGCGCGGATAGCGGTAGGCGCGGTATAGAGGATGGTGACCCCATACGTCTCCACGATGCTCCAGAACCGGTCCCGCTCGGGCCAGTCAGGGGCACCCTCGTACATCACGACGGTGGCGCCATTGGCCAGCGGGCCGTACACCACATAGCTATGGCCGGTAACCCACCCAATGTCGGCAGTACACCAGAACACGTCGTCTTCCCGCAGGTCGAAGACGTAACGCGTGGTGGTGGCAACGTGGGTGAGATAGCCGCCGGTGGTGTGGACGATGCCCTTGGGCTTACCAGTGGTGCCTGAGGTGTAGAGGATGAACAGCAGATCTTCTGCGTCCATGGCTTCAGGCTCACTTCGCAGCGACGCTCCCTGAATGGCTGCGTGCCACCAATGATCCCGTCCTTCCTTCATCAGTGCTGCCGATTCGTCGCCTACTCGCCGGACCACGATGCAGTGCCGGATTGAAGGACACTGGGCCAGGGCATCGTCGGCGAACCGTTTGAGCGGGAGGACCTGTCCCCGGCGATATCCGCCATCGGCGGTGATGAGTGCAACGGCTTGCGCATCATTGATACGATCGCGCAGGGACTCGGCGGAGAACCCTCCGAACACCACCGAGTGCACCGCGCCTATTCTGGTGCAGGCCAGCATGGCCACCACGGCCTCGGGAATCATCGGCAGGTAGATTGCCACCCGGTCTCCTCGGCGGATGCCGAGATTCTTGAGAGCATTGGCACAGCGGGACACCTCCCGCGCAAGATCCCAATACGTCAGGACGCGGCGGTCGCCCGGTTCGCCTTCCCAGATGATGGCCGCCTTGTTCCGGCGGGGGCCATTCAGGTGCCGGTCGAGGCAGTTCGCCGAGGCGTTGAGTTTCCCATCGACGAACCAGCGGGCGTGGGGCAACTCCCACTCGAGCACCCGGCTCCAGGGCGCCATCCACTCCAGCTCGCGTGCCTGCTGCTCCCAAAACTTTTTCCAGTCCCTCCCCGCCTCGTAGAGTGAATCGGTTGCAGCGGCACGCGCGGCGAATCCGCGCGGAGGAGGGAACCGACGTTGCTCGGAGAGGAGCGTATCGATCTGATCGTTCATGATCTGCAGGGGTGAGAGTCAGCCAGAAGCTAAGGGACCCAGCCGGACGGTGTAAGAGTGCATGCAATCCCATCCGCTACTTTTGCGGTAGTCTGCCGCGGAGTGCGGCGTGAAGCGGAACTGCAAGACTTGTATGACACTTCGCAAAGGATTGCGAATCCAAGGTTTCTCGCCGCTGGCACCAGTCTCGCCATTTTGGAGACACGAGGGCGCGAGGTCGATGCGGCCAAGCGCAAATCCGCCCGATAAGAGCACACCCGGAGTGATTCGGGGCCGCAAAACTAGAGGTCTCACCTGGTCGCCTGCACCTGGTTGAGATAGCTCGGTGCCGAAGGAGGAGCAATGAGGTCGCCGCACGACGCAGAGCGCGGTATGGCTGCACCGGAGACGCTCGGACTCGATACCCGGGTTGAAATCCGGAAAGCGGCCATCCGACTCCTGGAGGAAATGCCCGAGGGTGTTGGTCGCCTGGTGATCGATCTCGCGGGCACCCGCCACGTGGATTCGGCTGGACTCGGCGCGCTGATGTTGATTCAGCGACGTGCCGCCGAGCGGCGCCAGGTTGTGGTTCTGCGGAGCGCCAGTGAGGAGATTCGCTTCCTGCTCATGCTCACCAAGCTGGACGATCTCTTTCAGCTCGAGTCGACGGTCAGTCAATAGGAAGGGTGGCCAAAAACGCCGCCTTTCCATCGACCTCGTTTTCCATTAGAGTACCCCCGTCAGCTTCCTCTCCCAGTGCTCCGGCACCGGCCTCAGGGGCGTACTTAATGACCAAGAACAAACGCCGCCGGCGCGTCTTGATCGTCGAGGACGAGCCGGCGCTTCGATTGAGCTATGAGCGGGCCTTCAATCCTCGATACGATCTGGTGTTCGCCTCAACCGGCGCCGAGGCGTTGGAGCAGCTCGAGCAACATAAGCCGGATGTGGCGGTCCTGGACATGCGCTTGCCCGATACCGACGGGGTCGACCTTCTTCGGCGCATCCGGCAGACCCAGCCCGAGCTTCCGGTCATAATCACCACGGCGTACATGAGTATTGAGCCTCAGCTCAAGGTTCTCGATCTTCCCCACTCCGGCTACATCGTCAAACCCTTCCGCCTCGACGAGCTCGGCGCGCGGATCGATGCCGTCACATGACGGTATCCCGCTGGTCGAGGCTCGCGGGCTCCAGCGCTCGTTCGGGCAGGCCCGCATCCTGCGCGGCCTGGACCTCTCGCTCGGCTCAGGCGAGGCACTGGCCATCATTGGCCCCAACGGCGCCGGCAAAACAACCCTTCTGAGATTGCTGGCCGGGCTTCTACGCCCGACGGCGGGAGAAATCCGGGTTCTGGGCCAGCGACTGGGCCGGGGCTCCGATAAAACTCGCGGGGCGGTGGGCCTGCTCTCCCATCAATCGCTGCTCTACGACGATCTCACCCTCCGGGAAAACCTCGCTTTTGCTGCTCGCCTCTATTCGCTGGATCAGCCCAATCGAGTTGCCGATGCGGCGCTGGAGGCTGCGGGACTCAGTAACCGGGCTACGGAACTCCCCCGGCGCCTCAGCCGGGGTTTGCTCCAGCGGGCGGCAGTTGCCCGGGCCTTGTTGCACGCTCCGCGAGTTATCCTGTTGGATGAGCCTTTTACCGCGCTCGACGCTCCGGCGGCGGAACGGCTTCGATCTGATCTGCGATCCCGCCTCGAGCGCGGGGCCGGTCTGGTCATCGTGACCCATCAGCTGGGCGACGTGTGGGACCTGACCTCGCGGGTCGCGGTGCTGATCGAAGGACGTTGGGCGATAGATGAGCCTCGATCGGGCGAGCTGCATGCGTTCGTCTCGCGGTACGGCATGCTGACCGGTGCTTAGATCGATGCGCCTGGTCCTGGCGGTGGCCGGGAAGGACGTTCGGGCCGAGCTCCGGAGCCGAACTGCCATTCTCTCCGCGCTGGTGTTTGCCGCTCTGGTCCTGGTAGTGTTCAACTTCGCCCGAGACCCAACCGCGCTTTCCGCCACGGCGCTCGCCCCCAGTGTTTTGTGGGTAACCTTTGCGCTGGCTGCGTTGCTGGCGATGAATCGGGGCTTTACCATCGAACGGGAAAACGGAGCGCTGGACGGCTTGCTGCTGGCTCCGGTCTCGCGAGAAGCACTGTTCCTGGGCAAGCTCCTGGCCAATCTGGCCTTCGTCGGCTCGGTGGAGCTGGTGACCTTGCCGCTGTTCACCCTGTTTTTCAATGTGAGCCTGTGGCCGAGACTGCCCGGCATCCTGGGCACGACGGTGCTCGCCACCATCGGATTCGTGGCGGTGGGAACGATCTTCAGCGCCATGGCGGTACGTACCCGCCATGCCGAGCTGCTGTTGCCTGTTCTGCTGCTTCCTTTCATGGTTCCCCCGCTTATCGGTGCCGTGCAGGTCACATCGCGGCTGCTCGCGGGCCGACCCTGGAGCGAGATGCTGGGGTGGATTCGGCTTCTCCTGCTGTATGACATCGTTTTTGTGACGCTCTGCACCCTGGTTTTTCCCGCCGTGGTGGACGACTGAGCGCGATGGAGCAGTACGGTAACGCCGATCGAATCATTCGCCGCGGGCTTCGGCTCAGTGCCGTGGGCCTGCTCGGGCTGCTTCTGGTCTATGTCCTTGCCCTGAAGTACACGCCGGTGGAAGTGCGCCAGGGCGTGGCCCAGAAAATCTTCTATCTCCACGTCCCTGCGGCCTGGAGTGCGCTCCTGGCGTTCTCCCTGGTTGGATTGACCGGCGCACTCTACCTCTGGCTACAGGATCCCCGGCTCGACCGCTTTGCTGCTGCCTCGGCTGAGGTGGGCGTCACGTTCAGCGCGGTGATGCTCACCACCGGGCCGATCTGGGCCAAGCCGATCTGGGGCACATGGTGGACCTGGGATGCCCGGCTCACCCTTACCCTGTTCCTCTTCTTCCTTTTCGTGGGCTATCTGGCGTTGCGGGCCGCGCTGCACGATCCGGCAGAGCGAGCGCGGTTCAGTGCGGTGGTTGGAATCCTGGGCCTTCTGCTGGTCCCTTTTATTCATCTCAGCGTCTATCTGTTTCGCACGCTGCATCCGCAGCCCATCGTGCTCAAGCCGAGCGCGCCCTCGCTGCCGCCGGAGATGCTTCGGACACTGCTGGTATCGACTCTGGTATTTACGCTGTTGTACATCGGGTTCGTGACCGCCCGATACGGGCTTGCGCTTGCGGCGGAGAGGCGGGAGCTGGAGGAGGGTTCGGATGTTCGCTGAGCCGCCCCAGAACGGTGGGTATATGCTTGCGGCCTATATCGTGACTCCAGTGATTCTGGGCGGGTACTGGGTGCGGTTGTGGAGAAGGAACGCCAACCTGAAACGGCGCGAGCGCGAAGAGCAACTCCCTAAGCGGTGAGGGGTGAAAGTATCGGTTTCAGTCCGTCTTCCGCCGGCGATTGGGGCCTTTGGGCAAGAGCAGATACTCCCACAGCGCCGCCGCCAGTAGCGCTCCCGCAATCGGTCCGATCCAGTAGACCAGCTGTCCGACCCACTCGCCGGAAATAGCGGCCGGGCCAAAGGCCCGGGCGGGATTCATCGCGGCACCGGTAAGCGGACCTCCCACCAGAATGCCGAACAGCAGCACCAATCCGATACCAAACCCGGCGACTCTCGGCGCATCGGGGGAGACCGCGGTTCCGAACACGGCCGACATCAGGAAGAACGTCAACACCAGCTCGATCCCAATCGCCTGACCCAGCGAAACGGAGCTGGCGATGACCGGGACTCCCAGCATGGCATTGCGCACTGCCGGAGCAGGCAGGAGCAGCTTGACCAGGAAGGCTGCGAGGCAGGCGGCAGCCAGCTGCACCGCGATGTATGCCGCGGCGGAGACCGGATCGATTCGTCGTCTGAGGAGCAGGCCGATCGTGACCGCGGGATTCAGGTGGCCGCCGGAGATGGTCATGGTGGCGGTGATCATCACCGAAAGCGCTATCGCGTGGGCGAGGGCGATTCCGATCAGCCCGATCCCGCTGTTGGGAAAGCCGCCGTTTACCACCACCACGGCGGCGCCCACAAACACGAATCCAAAAGTGCCGAGGGCTTCGGCGCTCAACCGACGTGTGAGTGATGGCATGCGCGAATCTAGGAGCTTACTCGACCCGCCGGAAGAGGAGGCTGGCGTTGATGCCGCCGAACCCGAAAGAGTTGCTGAGGAGATAATCAGGCTGCAGCCGCATCCCGTCGCGACCGACGTGGGACAGGTCGCATACCGGATCGGGGCAGTCCAAGTTGACGGTGGGTGGCACCCAGCCACGGTGACTGGCCAGGGCACAGATCGCAGCCTCGATCGCGCCACTCGCTCCCAATGCGTGACCGTAGTAACCCTTGGTCCCGCTGAACGCCGGCTGGTAGGCGTGCGCCCCGAAGACCTGCTTGATAGATGAGGTTTCGGTGGGGTCGTTGAGCGGAGTCGACGAGCCGTGCGCGTTGATGTAGCCCACCTCGTGCGGCGCCACTCGGGCTTCGGTCAGCGCGTTCCGCATTGCCCGGGCGGCCTGTTTGCCGTCGGGCCGGGGGGCGGTCATGTGGTGCGCGTCGTTGGTCAAACCGAACCCGCAGATCTCGGCGTACACCGGTGCGCCCCGGGCCAGAGCTCGACCGCGCTCCTCCAGGACCAGCACCGCAGCTCCCTCGGCCATGACAAAGCCATCCCGTCCCTGGTCGAAGGG
>DASUVR010000218.1:0-4105 GCA_036378855.1 Gemmatimonadales bacterium
CGGGGTGATCATGCTGGCGCTCACGAATGGCGCGCCGAAGATCATGAACCTGAAGGAACTGCTGCAGCACTTCATCGACCATCGGCACAACGTCATTACCCGGCGCACGCAGTTCGATCTCGACGCTGCGCAGGCCCGGGAGCACATCCTGGATGGCTTGAAGATCGCCGTCGACAACATTGACGAGGTGATCAAAATCATCCGGGGCTCGGACGATACCGCCCAGGCGGACGCCCGGCTCCGCAAGCGGTTCGGCTTCAGTGAGAAGCAGAGCGACGCCATTCTGAACATGCGGCTGGCCAAGCTCACCGGGCTGGAGATCGAGAAGCTGGAGGCAGAGCTGAAGGAGCTGCGGGCTACGATCAAGGAGCTGAAAGGGATCCTGGCCTCCAAGCCCAAGCGGATGGCCATCCTGAAGGAGGAGATGGAGGAAATCTCGGCCACCTTCGGCGACGACCGGCGCACCGAAATCGTGGCCGACCAGGGCGAGTTCACAGTCGAGGATTTGATCGCCGAAGAAGACATGGTGATCACCATCTCCCACAGCGGCTACATCAAGCGAATCCCGATCACGACCTACAAGCGGCAACGGCGTGGGGGACGGGGGCTCACGGGAGCCGATCTCAAGGCCGACGACTGGGTGGAGCATCTTTTCATCGCCAGCACCCACGACTACCTGATGTTCTTCAGCAATAAAGGGCAGGTCTATTGGCTCAAGGTGCACGAAATTCCTCAGGCGGGCCGTGCCGCCAGAGGGAAGCCGGTGATCAACTGCATCGCCATCAAACCCGACGAGCAGATTGCGGCCCTGGTACCGGTACGGGAATTCACCGATGACAAGTGTCTGATCTTTGCCACCCGGCAGGGAACGGTGAAGAAGACGGTGCTCTCGGCCTACGGCAACGTGCGAGCAACCGGCATTTGCGGCATCAACATTGAAAAGGGCGACGAGCTGATCGATGTCCAGGTGTGTGATCAGAACAGCGACATCATTCTGGCCACCAAGGACGGTATGAGCATCCGATTCCATCAGGGCGACGTGCGCGACATGGGCCGAGCCACAACCGGCGTGAAGGGGATCGAGCTGGAGAAGGGAGACGAGGTCATCGGCATGGTGGTGGTGCGGCGGGACGCGAGCATTCTGGTGGTGAGCGAAAAAGGATACGGCAAGCGATCGGAACTGGCTGACTACCGGGTGCAGAAGCGGGGCGGCAAGGGGATCATCACCCTGAAAAAGACGGAAAAGACCGGGTCGATCGTGGCCCTGATGGAGGTCATCCCCGACGACGAACTCATGATGATCACCCGGCAAGGGGTAATCATCCGGCTCCCGGTGGACGGCATACGGGTGATCGGGCGCAACACGCAGGGCGTCCGGGTCATGAACCTGGATTCGGGCGACGCCGTGGTGGATGTTGCCCGGGTGGTCAAGGAGGATGAGGGAGGGGCGGAGCCGGCGGCGGGCGGTGATGAGGTCACCCCGACCGCGGCGGTGGAGTAGTCGCTATGATTATCGATGACCCCAGCCGCCGATAGGTGGGCCAACCCGCAGGCTGACTCTCCGCCGAGCTCCGCGGTGTCCCTGGCAGAGCTGCGGGCCGCCGCGGAAAGCCTGCAGGGCGTCGCGGTCAAAACGCCGCTGTTGCGCGTCCCCGATCTCGATGCGCGGAGCGGCGTTCCCGTTTTCCTCAAGGGCGAGCATCTCCAGCCCGTAGGGGCATTCAAGGTTCGCGGCGCCTATACCGCTGCCTCCCGAATTCCAGCTGAGTTGCGTTCCCGTGGGCTGATCACGTACTCCAGCGGCAACCACGGCCAAGCGGTGGCTTGGGTTGCCCGCCGGCTCAACACCCGGGCAGTGGTGGTGATGCCGGAGCGGGCTCCGGCCGTCAAGGTAGAGGGCGTCCGCCGGTTGGGAGGGGAGGTCATCATTGCCGGGAACAGCTCCGCGGAACGCTATACCAAAGCCCAGCAGATGGTGGAGGAGCAGGGTTTTATCATGGTGCCGCCCTTCGAGAGCCTGGAGGTAATTGCCGGGCAGGGCACCTGCGGCTTGGAGATCCTCGAGCAATGCCCGGAGGTACAGACAATCCTGGTACCAGTGGGCGGCGGTGGCCTGATCGCGGGGATTGCGTCCGCGACTGCGGCCTTGAAGCCAGAGGTTCAGGTTATCGGGGTCGAGCCGGTGGGGGCTCCCAAATTGGCCCGTGCACTGGAGGCCGGCCACCCGGTCAAGCTCGACCATACCGACAGCCTTGCTGATGGACTCCTGCCGCTGTCCATCGGAACAATTCCGTTCGGCGTTTTGTCCGGCATCGTCCGCCAGTCGGTCCTGGTCGACGAAGCCGAGATCGAGGAGGGACTACGATTTCTCTACCGTCAGGGCGGGTTGTCGGTGGAGCCGTCAGGGGCAGTCACCACCGCGGCGGTCCTGGCCGGGCGAGTCCGGCTATCGGGACCGACGGTTGCGGTGGTCAGCGGTGGCAACGTGGACCCGGCAGTCTTCCAGCGCCTGGTACAGCCATGAGCGTAGCACCCAAAATCCTGGTGGCGGACGACGACCAGGCGCTGTCCCGGACCCTGTCATGGATCCTGAAAGAGAACGGCTACGACGTGTTCACCGCCCCGGGGGGTGAACATCTGTTCGAGCATCTCGCCGCTGAGCCGTTCGATCTTCTCCTGCTCGACATCATGATGCCAAAAGTTGACGGTCTTCAGTTGCTGCAGCGGGTGAAGGCCGATCCCCGGTTCAAGGATCTTCCGGTGTTGATGATCTCCTCCATGCCACCAGAGGAGGCCACCGTGCGATCGCTGGGGCTCGGCGCCGCGGATTTTATCCCAAAGCCATTTCGAGTGCGCGAGCTTCTGGCCCGGGTCAAGGCCCACCTGCGGGTAGGAAGGGAGCTGAACCAGGCACGGGCAGAGGCCCGGTCCCGCTCGGAGATGATGGACATCATGCAGGAGGTTACCGCTTCACTAAAGCCGGACGAGATCTACGGCATTCTGGTGCGGAGAGTAGCCCAAGCGCTCAGCATTGCCCGCTGCTCCATCATCATGGCAGGGCCCGACGACGAGGTTGGTACAGTAGTGGCCGCCTTTGAAAACCCCATGCTACATAATCTGCAGGTGGACCTCAAACGGTATCCCGAAATCCGGCGGGCCTTGAAGACCGGTGAGGTGGTGCTGGTTCGTGACGTCCAAACCGATCCATTGTACGGGGGAGTCCGGGACGAGTGGGAGTCGCAGGGTAGGCCGGTGGAGACTCGATCCGCCGTCGCCCTGCGATTCTCTCTGAGGCAAGAGCCGGTCGGTGTCTTCTTTCTCAGAACCACCAGCGAAGATCCACCCCTGAACGAGCACGACGTACAGTTTGCCGAAGAAGTCACCAACGCCGCCGTTGCTGCCCTGGAACGAGCCTACGATCTGGAAAATGCCGTGCTGGGTCAGGAACAGATGCGGCACCTGGCCGAAACCGATCCCCTGACCAACTGCTTCAACCGTCGAGCGCTGATGGAGAAGCTGGAGCAGGAGATGGACCGTGCGGCCCGCTACGCCACCATGCTCACAGGCATGATGGTGGACATCGACAATTTCAAGCAGATCAACGACACCTACGGTCACCTCGTGGGCGATCGGGTGTTAAAGCAACTGGCAAACCTGTTGAAGCGGGAACAGCGCTCGGTGGATATCGTAGCGCGGTATGGCGGCGAAGAGTTCGTGGTGCTGTTGCCCGAGACGACCAACACCGAGTCCAGGAACTTCGCCGAGCGGATTCTTCGGCGAGTTGCTACCCATGATTTCGGCGAGCCAGGCCGTCCGGTGCGGGTCACTATCAGCATCGGGATTGCTTCCTACCCCGATGAGCGGGTGAGCGACGGGGAGTCGCTTCTGCGGCTGGCCGACACGCATCTGTACCGGGCCAAAAGCGATGGCCGGAACCGGTTCAGGGATTGAGCAACAGGCGCTGCCCCCGCTGCCAGACCAGCTACGCGGCACCCGCCCGGTTCTGCGTGAAGGACGGATCACTGCTGGTAGAGAGCGATCCCCAGCGGACCGAACCCACCGCCTCGCCCGCAGCCCGGGCTTCCGCCAGAGACTCGGCTGATCC
>DASUVR010000219.1:0-6755 GCA_036378855.1 Gemmatimonadales bacterium
GCCCGTCTCTGGAAGATCGGTGCTGCCGAGGGACCGCGGATTGTGTCATCGGTGTGTCAAACCGGTGAGAGATCGTCATGGTGACGCGCTTGCCCGAAAGGTTCGCACATTTGAGAGAAAGCCTTGTTGATCAGTGGGTTGCATCGGGCAAGCGGCCGCGCCTTGCCCTATAATAGATCATGATTCCCGCCACCCACGCCATCCCCGGCTGTTCCGGCATCGTGTCGCCGCTATGATCTTCAAGCGTCTCTTCGATCCCCGGCTCGCTCAATCCAGCTACTTCCTTGGCTGTTCCTCCACCCGTGAAGCCCTGGTCGTGGACCCCAACCGGGACATTGACCGGTACCTCGAGGCCGCGGCTCAGGACGGCCTCCGAGTCGGCCATGTCACCGAGACTCACATCCATGCCGACTTTGTCTCCGGCGCGCGCGAACTGGCGCAGCGGGCCAATGCTCGGCTCTATCTCTCAGCTGCGGGCGGACCAGACTGGCAGTACCGTTACGCCGCCGAAGCGCGAGCCACGTCGCTGAATGACGGCGACAGCATAACGGTCGGGCGAATCGAAGTGCGGGCGCTCCATCTGCCGGGCCACACCCCGGAACATCTGGTATTTATGGTTACCGACACCGAGGTTGCCGGCGAGCCGATGGGCGCACTAACCGGAGACTTCTTATTCGTGGGCGACGTGGGGCGGCCCGATTTGCTGGAGCGCGCCGTAGGCACTCGGGGCACCATGGAAACCAGCGCTCGCCAGCTCTATCACTCACTCCAGAGGTTCCGCCAGTTCAGCGACTACCTCCAGATCTGGCCTGGTCATGGCGCCGGCTCCGCGTGCGGCAAATCATTGAGCGCGATGCCGCAGTCCACTCTGGGCTACGAGAAGCGTTTCAACTGGGCATTCGGGGTTCGGGATGAGAACGACTTTGTGCGCGCGGTACTGGCCGGCCAGCCCGATCCGCCGCGCTACTTTGCCCAGATGAAGCGAATGAATCTGGAGGGTCCCCCGCTTCTGGGCCAGCTGCCGCCCACCCCTCGGCTTGCCGAAAACAGTCTGACGTCCGTACTCCAATCCGGCAACACAGTAGTGGACACTCGTAGCGCCGATGAATATGGCCGGGGCGCCATTCCGGGAACGGTCAACATTCCCAATACTCGAGCATTTCCGACCTGGGCTGGATCCCTGCTTCCGTACGACCGGGAGCTCTACCTTATTGTTCCGCATTCGGGCGATCGCACGGTCGAAGAGTTGGTGCGAAGCCTGGCAGGAATAGGAATGGATCGCGTAGCCGGTTACTTCGGGAGCGAAGTCGTGAGTCACTGGCGGAAATCGGGGCAGGAGCTACAAACTATCCCGGTGGTCACTCTCGAGCAGCTGAGCACCCCCGACCGCAACGGCGCGCTCTTGCTCGATGTCCGCGGGGCGGGGGAGTACGGAGCCGGGCATATTCCGGGATCGCTCAATGTGCCGGTTGCCGAGCTGGAGGCACGACTGGACGAAATTCCGCGGCGGCAGCCCCTGATCGTGCACTGTCAAACCGGAGCGCGCGCGGCCATTGCGGTGAGCCTGCTTCGGGCCGGAGGCTTCAACGACGTTCGCTTCTTCCGCGGCGGCTTTGCCGAGTGGCGGACGGCTGGACGGCCGGTGGAACTCTCGCAATCCTGAACCCTGATCGGGGAAAACCCATGCTCAAGGAATTCAAGGCTTTTGCGCTCCGCGGCAACGTGCTCGACCTGGCGGTGGGCATCATCATCGGAGGGGCGTTCGGCACCATCGTGAAGTCTCTGGTAGATGATGTCATCATGCCCCCAATCGGACTGGCCCTGGGCGGTCTCGACTTTGCCAATCTTTTCGTTGTGCTCAAGCCCGGGGAGAAGGGGCCACCGCCCTATTCCACCATTGCCCAGGCGCACGATGCCGGTGCCGTGACCCTCAACTACGGTCAGTTCATCAACAATGTGGTCACCTTCATCATCGTGGCCTTTGCAGTCTTCCTCATTGTTCGAGCCGCTAACCGGCTCAAGCCCGCCGACGCCGCGGCCGCGCCTACGACCAAGGATTGTCCCTATTGCCGGATGGCGATCCCGATCGGGGCCAGCCGCTGTCCTCACTGCACCACGGAACTGAGGGCCGCCTGAGGAGCGGGAGATGAGCGAACAAGCTCCTGGCGTAACCGGCCCCGATCTCGCGGCCGGCATTGCGGTCGCTGGCGTTCCTGAGGGGAAGCTGCTGGCCGGGCACGTAGGCGAGGAAGCGGTCCTGCTCACCCGCCAGGGAAACGAGTGGTTTGCCATAGGCGCCGTCTGCAGCCACTACAGCGGGCCCCTCGCGGAAGGTTTGATGGTAGGCGACACGGTTCGCTGTCCCTGGCATCACGCCTGCTTCAGCCTCCGAACCGGCCAGGCGCTCCGGCCGCCTGCCCTCAACGATGTGCCCTGCTGGAAGGTGGAGCAGAAAGGGGATATGGTGTTCGTTCGGGGCAAAGCGCCCCGGGTGGGTGCGCGGGCTGCCTCTCAGACTTCCGCGAGACGAAGCCCCGAGTCAATTGTGATCGTAGGCGCCGGCGCTGCCGGAAACACTGCCGCTGAGACACTCCGGCGCGACGGGTATCAGGGACCCATAACCCTGTTCGATCCTGATCCAGATGCCCCATACGACCGGCCCAATTTGTCCAAGGACTATCTGGCGGGCTCCGCTCCGGAAGATTGGATCCCCCTGCATCCGCCCGAGTTCTACGTCGAGCGGGACATCCGTATCGTTCGCGACCATCGTGTGACCGCGCTGGAGCCGGGCCAGCACCGACTGCGTCTGGATGATGGCAGCACCCACGAATATGGCGCACTCCTCTTGGCCACCGGGGCCACTCCGGTCCGACTTCCTCAAAACAACAGCTCCATCCTTTACCTCCGGACGCTGCGGGACAGTAAGGCCATCATTGCCGCCAGCGCCGGCGCGCGCCGGGTGGTAATCCTCGGCGCGAGTTTCATCGGGCTCGAGGTGGCGGCCTCATTACGGGCTCGGAAACTCGAGGTGCATGTCGTGGCACCGGATCGTCGTCCGCTGGAGCGGGTGATGGGGCCCGAGCTGGGAGACTTCATCCGGAAGCTCCACGAGGAGCACGGGGTGATTTTCCACCTGCAGCAAACCGTCAAGGAGTTTGCGCCGGGAGAAGTGGTGCTAGAGAATGGCGATCGTCTGAAGGCCGAGCTGATTGTGGCCGGCATCGGCGTTCGGCCCAATCTGGAGCTGGCCGAGCAGGCCGGGCTTGCGCTGGATCGAGGCGTGGTAGTCGATCCGTTCCTCAAGACCAGCGCACCGGACGTATTTGCGGCGGGCGACATTGCCCGGTGGCCCGACCCGCATACCGGTGAGCGAATCCGGGTAGAGCACTGGGTGGTGGCCGAGAGACAGGGTCAGGCCGCCGCGCGAAACATGCTGGGGCAACAGCTGGCCTTCGATGCCGTGCCGTTTTTCTGGAGCCAGCACTATGACGTCCCTATCAACTACGTGGGGCACGCAGAGCGCTGGGACCGGCTCGAGATCGAGGGCGACCTCAACGCCAGAGACTGCTCGGTCCAGTTCATGAGGGGTGACAAAGTTCTCGCAGCAGCGACCATCTACCGCGATCGCCAGAGTCTCGAGCTTGAAGCCGAGATGGAGCGCGTTGCCGGAGACGTCGTCGCGGGAACCAGATAATCCGCTCGTTTACCTTCCTCTAATGCAAATCAGCCGAAGGCGTTTTCTCGTTGGTGCCGGAGCCCTGGGCGCCGCCCTGGGGGCAGATGCGTTCGGACTGGAGGCCAATCGCGTTCTGCTCAGCCGGCACAATGTCCCAGTCCCCGGACTTCCTCAGTCGATCGCTGGAATCCGGGTTGCGCAAGTCGCCGATGTCCACCTCCCGGGTAACCGCCTGGCCGCGCGGGCCGCGCTGCAGCATTTGCACCGCGAGCGCCCGGAGATCGTGGTGCTCAACGGCGACATGATCGAAACGGCCCGGGCGCTCGGGATGATGAGAGAATTCGTGGCTGCGGCTCGGGGCTCGCTGGCGACTGTGGCCGTCCTGGGAAACTGGGAGTACCTGTCCCGTGTGGTCGGCGATCGTGCCCGCGAGGCGTATCGCTCTGTCGGAATAGACCTGCTGATCAATCAGAAGAAGTTGGTGACCATAGGCGGGACAACCCTGGCCCTGAGTGGTCTCGATGACATGCTGAACGGTCAACCTGACCTGCCAACAGCCCGGGTGGGGCTGACTGGAGACGCGGTAGAGATCTGGGTGGTCCACGAGCCGAGTTACGCCGATCAGTTGCCGGCCGGCCTGTCAGGCAAGGCCGCCGTGCTGCTGGCTGGTCACACGCACGGAGGACAGATTCGGATCCCGCTGCTCCCTCCGTTCAAGCCGGTAGGGGCAGGCCGGTTCCTCGAGGGATGGTACCGCGACACCGCAGTTCCGCTGTACGTCTCACGCGGCGTGGGTACAACCACCATTCCGGCCCGATTTCGCTGTGCCGCGGAGCTCCCGATATTCACCCTGACACGTGCCTGATCTATCCCGCTGCTTCGTCCGTTCGGCGGAGCCGCCGTTCCATTTCAGAGTCCATCTGCTTCCGAAGCTCGGCCAGCCGAGTGGCATAGGACTGCAGCGCTCGATCGACCTCGTCCCTGGGCTTCCACTGCGGCACGGCCGAAGGTTTTCCGTCGGGCCCCAGGGCAACAAACACAATGACGCAATGGCCGGTGCGCCGGCGGGTAACGCTCTTGGGGTCGCGAGCGTAGACGTCGACCGCGATGTCCATACTGCTTCGACCGGTCCGGATTACCAGCGCCTGGAGCTCGACCACCTCGCCCACGTGAATCGGAGCCAGGAAGTGAAGTCCTCCCATGTAGACCGTGACGCAGTAGGACCCCGTCCACCCGGCCGCGCAGGTATACCCCACCTGATCGATCCACTTCATCACCGCGCCGCCATGCACCTTCCCGCCGAAGTTCACGTCTCCCGGTTCGGCCAGGAAGCGGAGGGTGATGGCCCGGGGCCGCTCGGCTCCGTCAGGACTCACGTTGCGGTCCGGAAGCTCGTCGCTGGCGCCCTGCTGGGCCGCCATCACTACACCGACTGGTCGGCGTAGGGCCGGCGGAGCTCAACCGCTTCGGCCTGGCGCCGGCGCATCCGCAGATTGAGCATCTCGACACCCACCGAGAACGCCATCGCGAAGTAGATGTAGCCCTTCGGAATATGCTGGTCGAGTCCCTCCGCGATCAGAGCGACACCGATCAAAATCAGGAAACTCAGCGCCAGCATCTTTATCGTCGGATGACGGCTGACGAATCCGCTGATCGCCCCGGAGAAGGCCATCATGAATCCGATGGCCACCACGATCGCCGCGACCATCACTCCGATCTCATTCACCATCCCCACCGCGGTGATCACCGAGTCCAGCGAAAACACGATGTCCAGCAGCATGATCTGAATCAGCACGGCGGCAAACGACGGCGCAGCCCTGAGGGATGCGTGGCCACCACCGCCCTCGAGGTTCCCGTGGATCTCGTGGGTGCTCTTGGCCAGCAGGAAGAGGCCGCCCAGGATCAGTACCAGGTCACGGCCGGAGATCTGTTCCCCGAGGATAGTGAAGAGCGGCGCGGTGAGGCCGATGATCCAGCTCAGTGAAAGCAGCAGAAGAATTCGACTCACCATGGCAAGGCCGAGCCCGACCAGCCGCGCCCGCGACTGTTGCGCCGGCGGGAGCCGATCTGCCAGAATCGAGATGAAAACGATGTTGTCGATGCCCAGCACGATCTCGAGCAGCGTAAGAGTGGCAAAGCCGATCCAGGCTTGGGGGTCGCTGATCCAGTCCATAGTAGGGAGGTTGAAGGGAATCTAGGCTCTGGTGACCCCGGCAATTTGCCGCGCGTGGTGCCGGGTATGGATTGTGGCGAAGGTTAAACTCTGTGGGGCCGACATGCGGCCAAAGTAGGCGTGCGTAAGCCGCACCCGACCGCTGCGCATCCGGTCAGACAACTCCTGAACCATGGCATCGGCCTCGGTGCTCAGTGCGTGGAGTGCGATGCTGGGGTCGGGCTGAACCTCGCGGGGGCGAGTTTCCCGCGGCGCGCGGGCTCCGTCCGGGAAGTTGCCGGTGGAGAGAATCCGCGGCAGCACGGTGCGGCGGAGCACCCACCGGCGTAACGGTGCCACCCGGAGCCCCATCCCCGGCCCACCGGCCAGCTCACTCCGAAACGTGTGGTACGATTCGAACAGGTGGCTGGTAATCTCTGCCGGGCTCCACTTACCCGGGCGGGAGGGTTGAAGCCAGCGGACTGGTTCAACTTCCTGAGCAGCGCGCAGAAACTCCTCCACCGCGGCGGAATGGCGGGCCACGAGGGTGGCCCAGTCAACCATGGCTTTCTCGCATTTGAGTCAATCCGACCTCCCGAAGATACAGCCAGAGCGGCAGCCCCAGTGAAACACCGACCAGAAGGTTACCGGGCAACGGCGCCCACCCGTGCGGTACCCGGCTGCGTCTGTGATCTACCAGAACCATCACCCACAGCACGATGGAGGAGACAATCACGTCCAAACCGAAGAACGCCGCAATCCGGTTGGCGAAGAGCTGCTGGACAAAGAGTCGCAGGTCGTGACGGATTTTCATGGGACCTCTGGACGGTGATGTGAATCACCCCAAGCTCGCCAGGTGAGTGACAAGATAAGCTGGCTCGACGTTCGCCCGTGATCCTATGTTCTGGCCGGCTGGTCATGATCGGC
>DASUVR010000220.1:0-2177 GCA_036378855.1 Gemmatimonadales bacterium
CTGCTGGGCCCACACGGCGCCACTCTGATGCTCGGCGTCCACCCGCATGGTGCGGAACTTGTAAATGGTGAAAGGCTGGCCGCCCAGGTTCCGCTCCCGCCGATGATTCTGGGAACTGCGAGCGTTAGTCCTGCGGTCCAAACCGACTCGGACCTGGGTGTAAAGCACCGGCCCGCGCGAGGTGAGCCGCACCAGCAGTGCGACCAGGAGCATGACGGGCAGCAGAATGATCAGCGCAATCAGCGCCAGGATGAAATGGACGCTGCGCCGCACCCACTCCGGGCTGGAGGATTCCGCCAGCTCGCCCCGGCTCCAGTCACGGTATTGTGGGCGAGGTAGTGGTGACTCGAGACCCGTGACGGCAGGAATCGAGGGGTTGCTACTCCGAATGCCCGGCATCGCAATTCCCATGATGGCGCTCGACGAGAGGAATGAGTTGAGTGATCGAAACCGCCAAAAGAGGATCCCTCTGCGTCAGCGTGTGACCAATGGCTGGATGACCTCGCAAACTAGCCTAACACGCGCCGAACGGGACCCCTGTGATGCGACTCACGATACCATCGATACACATCTTGTCAGTTCTGCAGCCGCCGCTTGGCTGGGGGGCGCGCCTCGGTGAGCAGCGGGTCGGGCGACTCGCCCAATCCAAAGCTGGCCAGGCGCTGGCTGAACTCGGAAAGATCCACTGGGAGCTCCGCATGCTCCGTGGGCTGGAGGTCGTCCTGATCCTGGTCGGACGGCGGAACGTCGGGCAGCGGCTCAATCGGCATTCGTGTATAGCTTCCGAATGAAAGTTCGGCTGGAACCACAGGGGGTAGGCGCAGTTCTCTTCAAGGATGGAGCCGAAAAACAGACGAGGGGTGCGCCGGAAAGATCGCACGCCATCGACGCGGCTTAAACTGTTTGAAGAAAAGGGCATGGCTTGCAGCGCCTCGGCTCTCCAGCCCAGCCACGCCGGGTTTGCTCCGTTGCTGCAGCACCACACAGTGGTCGGCTTTATTGCCACAATCTGCACGGTGTCAAGAGCCGTGGCATCCCAGCATCCAAACTGTTGCGTAGTCACACCGATCAGGGCAGGAGTGTGGTGCGGCAGTAGACCACAAGCCTCTGCGGAATAGAGCGTTAACCAATTGACTCGAAAGCGCACGACTCCTGCTACCCGGCTGTGAGCCCCGGTGGCTGTCCTTTCAACTCTCTCGTAAGAAGTGCAATGGCCAATAGAGACAAGGCTGCCTCTCCCCCGCTAGTTCTCATCGCCAACGATCAGGAGTGGTCGGCCCGATCGCTCGAGAGCATTCTGGGCCCAAGTGGTTACTCGGTGGTGCGAGCCTATACCGGGCAGCAGGCCTTGGAGCGGGCCAGGACCGCACAGCCGGATCTGATCATCCTCGACGCCCAAATGCCGGATATTCACGGCTTCGAAGTTTGCCGGATGCTCCGCAGTGATCCCCGCTTCAGCGCCACCACGCCAATTGTGATCACCACGTCAGGCCCCTCGGGACGCACTCAGCGGCTCGAGGCTTATCGAGCGGGCGCCTGGGAATTTTTGGGACAGCCTCTGGACGGAGAGTCGCTGCTGCTGAAGCTGGGAACCTTTCTGCAGTGCAAGCTGGAGGTCGACGCACTTCGGGAGGAAAGCCTGCTGGACGCGGGCACCGGCCTGTACAATATGCGAGGCCTCTCCCACCGGGCTCATGAGATTGGAGCGGACGCCTTCCGCCGCCGTGACCCGCTGGCCTGTATCGTCATCTCTCCTGAAGCAGAAGAAAGCGGCCCCGGTGAATCCTCGGACGAGGAAGTTCAGCGCATCGCCGAACAGGTCGGGCAGCTGCTCAAGCGAGCCGGCCGAGCCTCAGATGCAATCGGCCGTTTGAGTCATGCGGAATTTGCGGTGATCGCGCCGGCAACTTCGAATGAGGGGGCCCTTCGGCTCATCCAGCGGTTGGGAGGAAGCATCGAGGGCTCCCCCATGCCCGTGCGAGGAGGAGAGAGGTCCCTCAAAGTGCGGGCGGGATACTGTGCCGTACCCGACTTTGCCGAGTCTCCAGTAGACGCCGTGGAGCTGCTCCTCCGAGCCACTACGGCGCTTCGCGAGCTCAAGCGAGATGGCGATGCTGAACAGGTGAGAGCCTTCGATCAGTCACCGCTAACCTACCCTACCTGAGCGCCATCCCTAC
>DASUVR010000221.1:0-7140 GCA_036378855.1 Gemmatimonadales bacterium
AGGAGACTTTTCCTGCCCTGGCCAATCGTTGGCTCTTTCTGCTGGCGCCGGCGTTCTCCTTTATTCCCGCGCTCCTGCTTTCAGCAGTGATTCCTTTCGGGGCCCCCCTGCCGCTGAGCTTCGACTTTACCCTCGGCCCCCTGGGTCGCTTCGTGCACCACGGCACCATGCCGATGGTTGTGGCCGATCTCCCGATCGGCTTTCTCTTTGTTCTGGCCATCAGCTCGATGGGCGTGTATGGGATTGCCTTGGCCGGATGGTCATCGAACAGCAAGTACGCCCTGCTGGGGGGGCTCCGGGCCGCTGCCCAGATGGTCTCCTATGAAGTCCCGATGGGGCTCAGCCTGATTCCGGTGCTGCTGCTCTCAGGTAACGTCAGCTTCTCTGCCATCATTCACGAACAGCAGCTGGGGCTCTGGTACGTGCTCCCGCTCTTCCTCTCGTTTTTCATCTTCCTGATCTCCGGATTCGCGGAGACCAACCGGCTGCCGTTCGACCTGCCGGAGGCTGAATCCGAGCTGATCGCGGGCTATCACACCGAATACAGCGCGATGAAGTTCTCCTTTTTCTTCATCGCCGAGTACGCTAACGTGGTCACCGTGTGCGCCATGGTAACCACCCTGTTCTTCGGCGGGTGGGACATTCCCTTCACTCATTGGGACGAGTCGGGCGGAGTGCTGCAGACCATTGCCACCGCCGGGTTCTTCTTCCTCAAGGTGATGTTCTGGATCTTCTTCGTCATGTGGATCCGCTGGACCCTGCCGCGGTTCCGCTACGACCAGCTGATGGCTCTGGGCTGGAAGGTCCTCCTGCCCTTGGCTCTGGTCTACATCATGGTGATCTGCGTGGCGATTTACGTCCTCGAGCGATTCATTGGTCTTACTGATCCGGTGATGAAGTCCCTTGCCCTTTTCGGGCTGAATCTGGTCATTGCCGTGCTGGTCTTCGGCCTCCTGGACCGCGGAGTGTTCGTGCGAGGCTCAGCCCGCCAACGCCGCGCTCTCGATGCGACCGCCCAGCGTGCTCCGGCGGTGATCTGATGGCAATCGGCGTCAAAGTCCTCCAGCGTCCAACCCGGCAAGTCAGCTATGTGCGGGCGACGCTGAAAGGCATGGCTCTCACCTTCAAGCACATGTTCGAGAAGAAGGTGACCATGCAATATCCGGAGGAGAAGAGCACCGACAGCGAGCACGGCGGCGGGCGCTGGAGCATCAGCCCGCGCTGGCGGGGCACCCATCGCATGCTGACCGACGAGCAGGGGCGCTCCAAGTGCGTCGCGTGCGGCCTCTGTCCCCAGATTTGCCCGGCCAATTGTATCAAGCTGGTACCGGGTGAAGACGAGCAGGGAAACCGTTATCCCCTCATTTACGAGATCGACGAGTTTCGCTGCATCTTCTGTGGCTATTGCCAGGAGGTCTGTCCGGAAGAGGCCATCCACGTCGGGGTACACTACGAGAACTCGGAATACACCCGGGGACGCTTTGTATACGACCTGGAGCGGCTGTCCTCCCAGACCCATACGGTGTCCACGCTGTGGGACCCCACCGACCCGGCAGGTGAGTAAGTGACCGAGGTCGTCTTCTACGTCTTCGCGGTAGCGGCGGTCATCTCAGCCACACTCTGCATCCTCCAGCGGAATCCCGTTTCTGCTGCGTTGTGGCTGGTCTCGACCATGTTCTCCCTGGCAGCCATTTACGTCATCCTGAATGCGGAGTTCATTGCCGCAATCCAGGTGCTGGTGTACGCCGGCGCCGTGATGGTGCTGTTCCTGTTCGTCATCATGCTGCTGAATCTGGGCCAGTCGGAGCCGGATATCCGCGGCCCTTCGACGATCGCTGCTACGCTGGTAATCGTTGGCCTTCTGGCGATCGAGCTGTTTGCGCTGCTCCAGTACAACCCCCGAAAGCTGGCCTCTGAATTCTCCCAGTGGCCCGCATTCTCCGATCCGGCCACCGTGTTCGTGGCGGGCCAGCTGACCCGGCAGGAGAGCGTAGCGCGAGGAGTGGTGGGCGCCGTTGCCGCCCCCCTGTTTCAGGTCTATCTGATCCCCTTTGAGATCACCTCGATCCTCCTGCTGGTGGCGATCATCGGAGCAGTCGTGCTCGCCAAGAGGAAGGTCTGATGTTCCTCGGCCCCGCGCTCGGACTCTCGGCGGTGCTGTTCAGCCTCGGCGTGGCCGGAGTGCTGTTGCGGCGGAACGCCATCGTGCTCTTCATGTGCATCGAGTTGATGCTCAACGCGGTCAATCTCAGCTTCGTGGCCCTGGCCCAGCTCCACGGCGCGAGCGGGTATGTGATGGTTTTCTTCGTCATGACGGTGGCCGCCGCCGAGGCCGCGGTCGGACTGGCCATCATCATCGGCATTTTCCGGCATAAACAGACTGTCGACCTGGGCAATATCAACTTGCTCCGGGGCTGATTTCCTGAACGTTCGGGGAGTATGAACGCACACTGGGTGTGGCTGGCAGTCGCGTTTCCGCTGCTTGGCTTTCTCATCAACGGCGGACTCTCGCTGCGCCGGCCGCAGGCCAAGGATGTCGTGTCGGTGGTGGGCGTCGGGGTTCTGGCGGCCTCCTTCCTGGTTTCTGCGGCGCTGTTTCTCCAGCTTCGAGCGCAGCCGCCGCACCAACCGATCCTGGTCGATCTCTGGCGCTGGCTCCCGGTCGGGTCGCTTCAGATCGACATGGGCTTCCAGCTGGACCAGCTCTCAGCGGTCATGTTGTTGGTCGTGACGGGGGTGGCGGGCCTGATTCACCTGTTCAGCGTCGGGTACATGAAGGAAGACCCGGGTTACGCCCGGTACTTCGCGTACCTGAACCTGTTCGTGGTGTTCATGCTGGTGCTGGTGCTCGGCTCCAGCTTCCCGGTGATGTTCATCGGATGGGAGGGCGTCGGGCTCTGCTCGTATCTGCTGATCGGGTTCTGGTTCAACGACAAGGTCAACGCTGACGCCGGGAAGAAGGCGTTCATCGTGAACCGAATCGGTGATTTCGGGTTTCTGGTGGCGATGTTCATGATCTGGCACTCCCTGGGAACGCTGACTTTTACCGGAATGGTTGCCAAGGCGCCCGCCATCCTGCCGGCGGGAAGTGCCACCGTCACCGCCATCACCCTCTTTCTCTTCCTTGGCTGCACCGGGAAGTCGGCGCAGATACCGCTGTATACCTGGCTTCCCGATGCGATGGCCGGCCCCACCCCGGTGTCCGCGCTGAACCACGCTGCCACCATGGTGACGGCCGGCGAGTATCTGGTCATACGTACCAACGTGCTGTTTGCCCTGGCACCCCTGTCGAGCACGGTGGTGGCCGGCATCGGCGCGCTCACCGCGCTGTTTGCCGCAACGATCGGACTCCGGCAGTACGACATCAAGAAAGTCCTGGCGTATTCCACGGTGTCTCAGCTGGGCTACATGTTCCTCGGCGTGGGCACCGGAGCCTACGCCTCGGGTCTGTTCCATCTGGCCACCCATGCGTTTTTCAAAGCCCTTCTCTTCCTCGGGGCCGGCAGTGTGATCCATGCGATGCATCACGCGTATCATGCCACCCACTCGCACGCCGACGCGCAGGACATGCGGAACATGGGCGGGCTGAAGCAGTATATGCCGGTCACCTTCTGGCTCATGCTGATTGCCACCCTGGCCATCTCGGGTATCCCGCCGTTCTCCGGGTTCTTTTCCAAGGACGAGATACTCGCCGCGGCTTTCGCCCGGGGAGAGACCAATCCGATCTACCTCGTGTTCTATGGCATGGGGGTGGTCGCAGCATTGCTGACGGCCTTTTACATGGCCCGGCTGATGACGATGACGTTCCTCGGAAGCAACCGTACCGGGGAGCGGGAGCGAGGCCATCTCCATGATGCTCCGTGGGTGATGACCGGACCGCTGGTGGTGCTGGGTATTCTGAGCGCCTTCGGGGGACTGCTCAATCTTCCGCCCTTCCTCGGCGGTGGCGCCGCCCTCGAGCGATGGATCGAACCGGTGACCGCTCCGGCGGCCGCATTCTTCCGCCTGCAGATGCCGCATGGGAACACCGAGCTGTTCCTGATCGGTGCTGCGGTTCTGGTGGGCATTGTGGGACTTCTGGCCGGATGGAGAGCTACTCTGCAGCGACCCATCCCGGTGCCGGCGGAAGCTCCGGCAGATACCGGATTCTGGCGGGTGGTCTACCGGAAGTACTACATCGATGAGATCTATGACGCCGTGATCGTTCGGCCGCTCGTTTGGCTCTCCCGGGTGGTTCTGTGGAAAGGGGTGGATCAGGGCCTGGTAGATGGCGCTGCGGTCAACGGCACGGCCCGGCTGTCTCGCGGCCTGGGCTGGCTGGGGAGCAGGCTGCAAACCGGACAGGTCGGCATTTACGTCGTCCTGTTTCTGGTGGGTGCGCTGTGGATCCTGCATTCCGTGGTACGGTAACCCGCCGATGACCCAGTTTCTCGATTCCATCCACTACAGCCAGTGGATTCTGCATGCGCTGATCCTGCTGCCACTGGCGGGCGTGGTCCCGATCATGCTCGGGGATGAACGAACCGCCAAGCGGACGGCACTGATAGTCACCCTGCTCGAGCTGGTGTTGTCGCTCGGACTGTGGTGGGCGTTCGATCCTCAGGACGGCGGGATGCAGCTGGTTTCCAGCGCTCCCTGGATTCCCCGCTGGGGCATCAAGTACCGGGTAGGAATCGACGGCATCTCGCTGTTCATGGTCTTGCTCACCACCGTCATGATGCCGCTCAGCGTGCTGGCGAGCTGGACATCCATTACCCGGCGGGAGCGGGCGTTCTACGCCCTGATGCTGGCGCTTCTGACCGGACTGGTCGGCGTCTTCATCGCCCTCGATCTGTTTCTCTTTTACGTTTTCTTCGAGGTGATGCTGATCCCGATGTATTTCATCATCGGGATATGGGGCGGGGCCAATCGCCTCTACGCGGCCATCAAATTCTTCATCTATACCATGGCCGGCTCGCTCCTGATGCTGGTGGCCATCGTAGTGATGGCATGGAGGGTGGGGACGGTCACCGGCGTACTGTCGTTCAGCTACGAGCATCTCCTGGCCAACGCAAGCACCCTCGGGTCGGCGGCGCCCTGGCTATTCGCGGCGTTTGCGCTGGCATTCGCGATCAAGGTCCCGATATTCCCGCTTCATACCTGGCTTCCGGATGCGCACGTCGAGGCACCCACCGCCGGCAGCGTCCTCCTGGCCGCCATCATGCTCAAAATTGGAACCTATGGGTTCCTCAGATTTGCGGTGCCGTTCTTTCCCCAGGTGGCCCTTTCTCCCGGGGTCACTCGTTTGATGGTGCTGCTCGCCGTGATCGGCATCATCTACGGCGCTCTGGTTGCCATGGTACAGCCCGACATCAAGAAGCTCGTGGCCTACTCCTCGGTCAGCCACCTGGGTTTCGTGATGCTGGGGATCTGGGGCGTCAGCGTCATCAGCGTGCAAGGCGCCCTCATGGTCATGATCAGCCATGGAATATCGACCGGAGCGCTGTTCCTGCTGATTGGCATGATCTACGAGCGGCGGCATACCCGTCTGATCGAAGACTACGGCGGCATCGCCCGGGTGGTTCCGCTATTCAGCCTGATACTGACGTTCGTAGCGCTCTCCTCGATTGGCCTGCCCGGGCTCAACGGCTTTGTGGGCGAGTTCCTGGTCCTGCTCGGCAGCTTCGGGGCATATCCCTGGGCCACCGGCATTGCCACCACCGGCGTCATCTTTGCCGCCGCGTACCTGCTTTGGGCCCTCCAGCGGATGATCTTCAACCGGCTCGACAATCCGGAAAATGAGAGACTCACTGACTTGAACCGAAGAGAGCTCGCGGTGCTGATTCCATTGATCATCGGAATCGTCTGGCTGGGGCTGTTCCCCGGTCCGGTGCTTCGGCGAATGGAGCCCGCCACCCAGCGGTTCGTCGAAGGCACCCAATCTCAGGGCGGGTCGGCAAAACTCGGCGCTACGGTGCACCCGCTGCGGGAGAGCCGCTGATGCAGCTCGACCTGAGTACCCCGCAGGGCATTACCCTTGGATTGCTGCCGGAAATCCTGCTGTCGGGCTGGGCCCTGGTGGTTCTCCTGGTGGCCAGCTGGCGACACAGCACCGCCGAGGACAGCCGGCTGGCCGGGTGGTTGAGCCTGGCCGGTATCTTCGTCAGCGCCGCTGGTCTGGCCTGGCTCTGGGTGAGTGACGCCACCCCGCTGGGTTTGGCCCAGATGATGGCCCTGGATCCCTTCCGCTATGCTGCCGATGCATTGATTCTGTTGTCTACCGCCGGTGCCATCCTGCTCTCTCTGGGTTACCTCGAGCGCGAGCTGCTCCTGGCTCCCGAGTACTATCCTCTGCTGCTACTCTCGGCAGCCGGAATGATGTTCATGGCGGGCGCCGAAGATCTGATCGTGCTCTTTCTGGGGCTCGAGGTGATGTCGGTTGCCGTCTACGTCCTGGCGGGATACAACCGGGCCAACGCGTGGTCGTCGGAGGCAGCGCTCAAGTATTTCCTGATCGGCGCCTTTGCCTCCGGATTCCTGCTCTACGGCATAGCTCTGGCCTACGGTGCAACCGGCACCACGAACCTGTCTCTGATCGGGGCACAGTTCGCCGGCGGACAACTGTCACTGATGGCCGAGCTGGGCCTCGGCCTCCTGCTGATCGGGTTCGCCTTCAAGGTGGCGGCGGTGCCTTTCCACATGTGGGCGCCTGACGTGTATGACGGCGCGCCCACGCCGGTGACTGCGTTCATGGCCACCGGAGTAAAGATCGCGGCCTTTGCCGGGCTGGTGCGGGTGCTCATGGAAGGATTTCCTGCCGCCGCAAGCATCTGGCAGCCAGTCATTGCCGGCCTTGCCATTGCTTCCATGGTGGTGGGAAACCTCATTGCGCTCTCTCAGCGAACCCTGAAACGGATGCTGGCCTACAGCTCCATCGCGCACGCGGGCTACCTTCTGGCCGCCGTCTGGCCCGGCACCCGCCTGGGCTCAGGTGCCGTGCTGCTGTATTTGGCCGCATATAGCCTCATCACCATAGCCAGTTTCGGCTTCCTGGCAGCGCTCGGCCGTCACGGCGAACGAACGGTAACTTTCGACGACATCGCCGGCCTGTCGGCCAACCGACCATGGATAGCCCTGGGTCTGAGCCTGTGCATGTTGTCT